>RFIZ01000049.1 GCA_003695105.1 Fidelibacterota bacterium | reverse complement strand
GGCGCTGGTATCCACGGTTGTGGTCATGGCCACCGTTGGATTCAGATCGCAATTGTCCGCCACCGTAAATCCTGGATCGGTGTAACCGTAGAGACAGATGGTCTCAATCGGATTGGGCCCCGTCAGTGTCAGGACCGGCGGATCCACATCGCCGTTGACGGTGATGACCACCTGATCCGTGGCGCTGCCGCCAAAGCCGTCATCAACGGTCAGGGTCAGGGTATGCACCCCCACGCCCAGTGACAATAAGGGCTGGGCACCGGAGGCCAGCGGTGTGGCCCCTTCTGTCCAGCTGTAGCTCAACGCATCACCATCCGGATCGGAGGAACCGGATCCGTCCAGTTGCACCTGCTGTGTCGTCAGGACACAATCGAAGCTCTGGGGCTGCCCCGCTACTGCCACCGGAATCTGGTTGATCACCTGTACCGTCCGGGTGGCCGTGCTGCTGTTCCCGGATGCGTCCGTCGCCGTATAGGTGACGGTATAGCTTCCCAGTGTGGTGGGATCCACCGTACCCGAAACCGTCAGCACCGGGTTGGGATCACAGGCGTCGCTGGCCGTGGCTCCCGGGTCGGTGTAACTGGCCGCCCGGAACATCACCAGCGGATTGCTTCCACCCAAAGTAATTACGGGAGCTGTTGCATCAGCAGCGACAGAGACAACCACTTCATCTGTCGAAGTAAACTCACCGTCAGAGACGGTCAAAGTGTAGGTATAGGATCCCACCGGCAATGTTCCCGTTGTGAAACTGACGGAATTAATTTGGCCGCCACTTACCGAAACATTGTCCAGAAACAGATTATTCCCTACATATGGATAACTTCCATCAGAAGATAATCTGATCGTTGTTGAGCCAGATGTGGCTGTAAAGGCAATGGAGTAGGAGCCTGTGGCTGAGAAAGTCTGGGGGGCACCTCCATCAATCGTAACTACCAATGATGGAACACCATTCACAATGATGTCAAAACTAAGCACATAGTCGGCGCCAACATCCGTACTGATGGTCTGCTCGACCGCTCCCGGGGGAGCATAATTACCTGTACCAACCAGATCAATTAGCCAGCTCCCGTCCGTTGCATTGCCCCATGAACCGCGGTCGATGGAGTTTCCGCCGGCACCTGATACACCGGTGTGTGTCCAGCCAGTCATCCCGTTCTCAAAGCTTCCATTGACCAACAGGACACCGTTTCGCACCCAACTGTAGGTGAGAGCATCCCCATCAGGATCGCTCGAGCCGGAACCATCAAGCGTAAAAGAAGAACTACATTCGGCTGACTGGTCCATGCCGGCATTGGCAATGGGAGGAGAATTGTAGCTTACCGAAGCGCCGTTCAGGGTGACCTGGGCATAGGCCAGCGTGTTCCCGCCGGGACAATCGTCCACCTGGGTCACCACCACCCGGTTTTCACCCGGGGCAACATACCCTGAGAGATCCGCCGTGCCGGATCCCCAAAGATAGACATAGCTGCCGGGATCCACGACGCCGTCGGGATAATTTGAATTATAGATTGTAATCCGGCTGCCATCATCCATGCCATTAAATGCTATAGAGAATTGGGTTACTGTCATGTTGGCCGGAATATTCACAAAAGTCTGGAAATAGGTGAAATCCACTGCTGTCTGACAGCCATAGCCGGCATCATCAATCAAGGATGGAGTACCGGGAGCGCCTTCACCATAAAATCCGATGGTATTCCCATCCGGAGCCGGACCCCAGCCCGGATCCACAGCACCGGGGATGGTGGCTACGGCATACTCACCGTCCCAGCCGTGTTGATGACCGCCGGAGTTAAAGGGAATAACACCGAAGGGATAGCCATTGGCTTCTTCCAGACCCGAGTGCATCTCCCAGGGCGTGCGGCCCAGGGCCGTCGGGTCCAGACTGTGCAGGACCGACACGGACACCATATCCGTAGCCGTGTCTGTACCATCGCTGACGGTCAGGGTGATATCATGGTACCCCCAGCCCAGCGTGATCGTGGGGCTGACACCGGTGGCGATCTGATTACCGCCTTCGCTCCAACTATACGTCAGAGGATCACCATCGGCGTCGGAGGAGGCAGAACCGTCCAGCGTTACGCTGGCCGATCCATTCGTCGCCGACACTGATTGATCAGGACCTGCATTGGCAACGGGAGGGGTATTGATCGCCGGGGGCGGCGAATTGAATCCCCATAAAAATCCGGCATAATATTCTCCGGTTAATACTTCCAGGTCTCCGTCGCCTTCCGCATCGCCAACCCAGGAAATACTATTGATCACGGTGGCCAGGGTGCCGGTTGTTGTGGCACCTTCCCAGCCGGGACTGAAATTGAGTCCACCCAGGTTTTCCAACAGCTCCAGACGCTGGGGATTGGTACCGTCCCAGGCGATGCCGGTCGTCGTTACCAGGTCCATATCATTGTCATTGTCGAAATCACCAACCCGGACACCGCCCAGGGTCATGCCTGTCTGATCATAGATTTGATGCCGGGTGAAGTTGAAATTTCCCAGGTTTTCATAAACCAGCACACCCTGGAATCCATTCGCGAGATTACCCTGAGCTACGATATCCATGTCTCCATCCCCGTCAAGGTCCGCTACCGATCCGTCCCGGGTGAAGAGACCGACTCCTGGAGCCGGTTCAGTATAAGCTGGCTGGAAACCAGAGCCGGTGTTCTGCCAGACCATCGGCAGGGGCTGATTGGCATTCCAACTCTGAATTAAAATCGCAAAATCAAGCATGCCGTCGTTATTAAAATCAGCCCACATGGCCTCATTGGCATCGTTGGTTTGGCCGTTGCCCCAGCCGCCTTTGTAAGCTTCGGTGAAATTCCCGTTGCCGTCATTCTGCAGGACGATCGCATTTTGGTTGAAGCGACTGCCGGCCAGCAATAGATCCTGGTCACCATCGTTATCATAATCAGCGACGGCAATGCTGTTCAGGCTGTTCAGGCTGGACCCAAGGTCGGTTGTGCTCATAGTCGCGATATGGGTAAAACTACCCGCCTGATTATTCTGCCGGAACTGCAGCCCGTAGGTACCCACCGGGCCGTAATTGTACAGATTCACAATATCCGCGTACCCATCACCGTTGAAGTCGATGAATTTCCCGTCATTGGCGTAATTGGTGAAATAGTAGTTGACCAGACCATTGGCACCGTCATTGCGCGTGAAATGCAGGTGACTGGAATAACTCTGGCTGGTTAAAAAATCCAGATCGCCGTCATGGTCGATATCGGCTGCGTCTCCATTGATGACTTTGACGCCAAAATTATAGCTGTCCAGCGCTACATTGGGAAAGGCTCCCATGAGCGGGACTGCAATGAAAAGCGCAAGTGCCAACGCTTGTTTCCATATCATGTTACCCATTGTTTTCATGATGATCTCCTGATTGATTCGTATAGGATGGTCCCAGATCTTTGGGCGTTATCCGAACGGAAGCCGCCTCCATGATCCGGGTTTGCAATGTTTTGGAATCGAAATGCCCCTGTAAATATTCCCGCAGGATCTTCAACTTGATCTTCAATTGATCCAATTCCTGTTCTATGTCAGTCTGCTGAGGGTCCCGCAAGTCTCTTCCCGGTATTCCCAACGGCTTTCCCGTCGGGTCGGTGTCGCTGGTGGATGTGAGTTTTCGTTTCATGGCATTTCCTTTCGGCCCCATGTTACAGGGAAAAGGTCACCGCTGTCACCATAGCGAAACCACTATCCACCTTAACAAAACCACTATTTTTCCGCTAAAATGGGGGCTAATACCGGATCGCTAAATCCGGTTTATCGTCGGTGGGACCGGGAAACCGGCAGAAAGAGGTTCAAGGCGGGAAAGTCCGGCACCTTAATCCGGTGACAGAAATCACCCTAAGGTCGGCTGTGGAAAACGGAGTTAAATATTCTGGATGAACTGCACCAGATTTTCGCCGGTGGGAACCCCCAGGCGTTTCCGGAGGCGGGAACGATAGACTTCAATCGATTTCACGGACAGGTTGGTGAGGCTGGCGATTTCCTTGGTGTTGAGGTTCAGTTTCAGAAAGGCGCAAATTTTCATTTCCCGGGACGTTGCATCCGGCACCCGTTCCCGCAGCCGGCGGTAAAAATCTTTATGCACTTCCCCGAACCAGGTTTCGAATTCTTCCCATTCACTGCCCTGAGTCAGCAATTCCTTCAACGCTGATTCCATACTGCGAAGAAGCTGGGCATCTTCACCGGAACCGGGTTTCAGTTGACCCAGTTTTTTCAGGGTATCGGCCACTATTTCATGTGTCCGGCTCATTTTCAAGGCCTGGGCCGTCAATTCCCGGTTCCGGGCGGCCAGGTTCCTCTGCAGCCCCAGTTCCAGTTGCACCCGGTCCGTAATATCCAGATAATACTCGATGATCTGTTTTACTTCTCCATCCTCAGTAAAGACGGGATGGGAATGAATTTCAATATGGCGGGTTTCTCCGTCTGCATTGGGTATGATCTCCCGTTTCACCCGGTGTTCCCGGAATTGATCCAGATTCCGTAAAGGACACTGTTCCCCTCCACAGGGTTTGTCCTGGTTTTTCAGGGCATAGCAGGTATTGGCTTCCGTCCGGCTCCATTCCTGCGCGGCGGAGTTGGCCATGACCAATTGATAGGTGCGGGTGTCCACGACGTAAAAGGGATAGGAGAGGGATTCCAGGATTGATTCCAAAAACAGGTTTTGATTGTGGAGACGGGTTTCCCGGGCCTGCAGTTCCCGGGTGCGGGCGGCCACCTCCTGCTCGAGTGCCTGATTGTGTCGCCGTACCTGTCGGGTGCGCCACTGAATGAAACCGACGATGAGGCCGATTCCGGTCAGAAGGTAGCCCAGTATCGCCCACCAGCTTTGCCAGGGGGGCGGATCGATCCGGATCCGGAGTCGTTTCCCGGGCGTTGTCCAGCGTCCCAGGGCATTGGCCCCCTGAATCTCCAGGGTGTATGTTCCCGGAGGCAGATGGGTCAGGCTGATTTCCCGTTTCCGGGGGGAAACCGTCTGCCAGGCATCGATCAGTCCGGTCACCCGGTAACGGTACCGGTTCGCCAGAGGCTCCAGGTAACTGAGTACGGCGAAATCGACCGTCAGCGCCAGAGCCTGGTAATTGAGGTGCAGGGTGGTGCGGTGATTGGGAGCCAGCAGGGGTGTGGCTCCGGATTCGCCGTCGGAAGCCGTCCCTTTCCCCCGATTCATGAGACTCAGGCGGGTAATTCCCAGCAGCGGAGGTCTGTCCGGCAGCTGGAGATCCCGCGGGAAAAAACTGTTCAACCCCCGGATCCCGCCGAAGAACAGTTCGCCGTTCCAGCCGTGATGCCAGGAGCCGCGGTTATATTCCCGGCTCTGCAATCCCAGCATCAAAGGTAAAACCAGAATCGTCTCTGTCCGGGGATTGAAACGACAAATTCCGGCGTTCGTGCTGATCCAGAGGAAACCTTCTTCGTCTTCCAGGACGCCATAGATTACATCGTTGGGAAACCCTTCCTGCAGTCCGTAGTGCTGGAAAGGCGTTCGTTCCGGCTGCTGGAGATTAAAATCAGCCGCGCGCAGCCGATTGAGGCCTCCCATGGTACCGATCCACAGATCACCCGATTCGGAAGGATAGATACAGAGAATGCGATTATCGCTGAGAGAGACCGGATCGGCGGGATCGTGGCGGATCAGGTGAAACTGTCCCCGGGCCGGCTGATACACTCCCAAACCTCCCGATTCCGTACCGACCCACAGATTACCCCAGGAATCCCGGGCCATCGCCGAAACCGCCCGCTCCGGGAGACCATCCTTTTCCGGCGAATAGCGATCGAAAATCCCCCGCTCCCGGTTCTTTTTCGCCAGCCGGACCAATCCCTGATCCGTACCGAACCACAGATCGCCGTTGGGATCCAGATACTGGGCTGTAACGAACATCCCCCTCCAGCTCCGGGGATCGTCAGGATCATGAGCATAGGTCACCACCTGCTCCGTCCGGGGATCGAACCGGAACATACCCTGCCCTTCCGTTCCCAGCCAGAGGAAGCCCTGTTCATCTTCGGTGATACAATAAATATTGGAGGAAGGAAAGCGGTCCGGATTTTGCTTATCCCACTGATAATGGACCGCCCGACCCGTTTTCCGATCAAAACCGTCCAGACCGGAATACCCCCCGACCCAGAGGACCGAATCGCGGCTGAGACAGATGCCCCGGACACTCACATTCCGCAGACTGGAATCATCTCCGGAGCCGGCGGCATAATAGGCCACGGGCTGGGTCGGGTTAAGATATTCCACACCATTCCCCTGCGTCCCGATCCAGATCAGACCGTCCCGGTCCTTCAACAGGGTGCGGATCCCGGTGGGACTCACTTCTCCACGGTCTTTTTCCCAGGAGCGATAATGGGCGATCCTACCTGTAGACGGAGTAAGCCGAAACAAGCCGTTCCCCCCCGTGCCGAGCCACAGCCGTCCCCGCTCGTCCTCGGCCATCGCCAGCACCGCCGGTTCCATCCCCTCCCAGGTGAGGGTGCGCAGGGACGTGGCCACCGGACGCTCATTCCGAAAAGAATACAATCCTGTCTGGGTTCCCACCCAGAGAATGCCCCGGGAATCACGGAACAGGCAATGGACAGTCACCGGGGAACGCCCGGGTGCTTCCGCGGAGGAGCAGGGTATTCTGCGGGAATGTCCGGAGACACAATTCAACCGGAAAAGACCCGCGTCCGTTCCGATCCACAGGATCCGGTCCGAACTCAGTTCAAGATCGAACACCGTCGGTTCCGGCTGCCGGCTTCCTGCCGCTCGCAACGGAACCGCCTCCCAGGTGGAATCCGCCGGATTCAGGGTGAACAGGCCTCGGGAGGTTCCCACCCATACCCGGTCAGCGGACTCCGGCACAATGGCGCGCACGATAATTACCTGACGGGACGCAGACCGGGGACGGGGATAACCGAAATGCTGAAAGCGCTCTTCCTTCGGATCATAACGGTCCAGCCCTCCTTCCACGGTGCCGATCCAGAGGGCTCCGGTGGAGTCGAGTTCCAGACAATAGATGGAATTGTCGATCAAGCCATCCGGCTGATGGGGATCGTAGCGAAATATTTGAAAAGAGTAGCCGTCATACCGATTCAGCCCGTCCGAGGTGCCGAACCAGAGAAATCCGTCCTGATCCTGTACCATGTCCCGGATCAGATTCTGGGACAGGCCGTCGTCGATGGTCAGATGGCGCACCTTATAGGTGGTGCGCTGACCGAACAGCCCAGTGATTCCTGCCAGCCACACAAAACCTACCAGAAGGAGACGGAGTCCTCCCCGGGAAACGGCTGAATGTGTCGTCTGGCTGCCCTGCATGCTGGAAAGATAGTTTAGGCCGGGTGAGAAGAGGAAAACAAGGAGAATTCGGGTCCGGCGACCCTTATTTCCAGAACGCCTCCATGCCCGGCGCGGGCCGCCAGTCACTCTCCGGCTCGAAGGTCTGCCAGAGCAGGCGCGACACCCTGCGAATCAAGACGAAGCCTTCGTTGTCGATTCCCCAGCTTTGATCCGTCTGGTGATTGGTCATGACACAGAAGACGTAGTCTCCGTGAGGCGCATTGACCAGCACCACCTCCGACCGGGCTTCGTCCACCGCTCCCTGTTTGGAGGCCGCCTGCACCCAGGGCGGGATCTGGGAGAGGGCTTCGCCGTCCCAGTAACTCCGGCAGAGATAGCGGTACATGTCCTCGCTGGCGCGGGGCGACACCACATTTCCCCGGCGGAGAGCCAACAGAAACCGCGCCATCTCCTCCGGCGTAGACTGTCCCCAGCCGTACTCTTCCCAGTTTGATTGCCGTCCCGGTGTCCGGGAGTTTACCCGCGTCTGTTCCCAGCCATGATCCGCCAGCCAGGCATTGATGGCGGTTCCGGTGCCCGCCAGTTGCTGGAGCCAGATGCTGGCATAATTGTCGCTGAAGGTAATGCTGTGGGCCAGGAGTTTTCCAAGCGTGATGTCCTCCCCTTCCGCAAAGCGGGCCACGGCATCGCCGCCTTTCCAGGGGTAGTGGATGGAATCCCGATGGAAAATCAGGGTGCTGTCCAGAGAGAGCTCCCCCTTTTCGATCCGGTCATAAATGCCGATCATGATGGGAATTTTCACCATACTGGCGGTGGGAAAGAGGTCGTCACCGTGGATAGACAGGGTCAGACCGCGGGCGGGATGGTGTACATAGATCCCCACTTCGCCCCGAAAATCTGCCGCCATCCGTTCCAATCGGGTCTTCAACAGAACCGCCGGTGCGGTAGTCGCTTGTCCCGCCAGCCCGGAGACCAGCAGAAAGAGGACGACCCGGCGTAGCCGCTTTGGATGCATGGTTCCCTCCCTGTTTTCAGACCGGAAAATACGCTAAACCGACCTTCCGGATCAACGGATGGTTAGAACCTAACGGTCGCCCGCATGTGACCTATTCCGTGAGTGTGGTGTCGTCGACGATTCCCACGATGATGGAGCGGAGAGGGGCCATGGCATCGTCCACAATTTGGCGGGCGGAATTGCCTTCGTCGATCACCAATACCGTCTCCCCGGCGCCGGCATCCACCGCGTCCACCGCTATAAGATAGTCCCCGGTCGGTTCGCCCCGGGCGTCCAGTTTATCCACCACCAGCAACCGGCGGTTGGCATAGAAGGGATGGTGAATCGTGGAATGGAGGGAACCGCTGACCCGTCCCAGGATCATGTCTCATCCTCCAACAACCGCAGGTCGTCCACGATCCCGATGACGGCCGCATCCACCGGGACAAACCAGGGATCCATGGCCAGAGCCGCTTCCCGGCTGCTCTCGTAATAAATCAGCTCTCCCGGTCCTGCCATCCGCGTGGGGTCGGTCGCCACAAACGGCGATCCGGCGGAACGGCACCGCTTATCGAGGCCTTGAATCAGGAGCAGGGGGGCACCTTCCAGCCCGGCATACACCACCGCCGGTGTGACCGTTCCGATCACCCGTCCCAGTTTCATCTACAGTTCTCCTTCCCTCAGCAGGGTTAGAGGTTGGCGACCGAACCAGGAGGAGTGAGTCACCTGCTCGGACAGTTCCGGATGCAACTGGGGTATGATGGACGGCCGCAGGGCAAATTGTTTTTGGGGATCGGTGCCCAGCGCCAGGTTCAGGGCCGTTTCCACGGCGAAAAGATCGCCGCTGAACAGGGCGAAAGCTTTGCCGCCCAGATCGTCCGCCAGGCGGATTTCCGTCAGAGTGACCTCCGCCCCTTTCACCGCCGGGTCGGCCGCCCGGACACAGGCCGCCGCCGTGGCGGTCTCCAGGATTCCCAGCGCCGGACCGGGAGCCGTCTGCCGGCACCCCAGAATTCCGTCCCGCACCTGATGGTGGACCCGGGGCAGCAGGACACGGTCCAACAGGGCTTCCGGATCCATCAGACTGCCGGCCCGGTAGGCTTCTTCCACGGAACCCACACTGCCGCCGATCAGGACCAGATACTTGCCGTTGTGCACCGTCCCCGCTTTCATGACCGTAATCGGTGCGGTTTTGATCATGGTATCGGCGGAACGCAGCCCGGCCGTGATCGAGGTGAATTCCAACAGCGCCAGGGCCGGGTAATCCGGGACCACGGGCTCCGACGGTTTGTGACGTTGCGTTGATTGTTGACGTCGCTCCATATCGTTCATCCTTCGCTCTCGTAATCCTCCCTCATACAATCCGGAAATGATCCACCAGGACGCAGCGTCGCTCCCGGGAAAAACTGACGGGACTGGTGAGGCCTTCACCGGTGGGACTGGCGATGGAGAAGGAACAATATCCCTCGCCTCCATAGCCCAGGCCGGCCAGGGAAGGACCGTTCTTCACAAAAATGCTGCAATTCATCTCCCGGGCCATGCGGCTGAGGTGATCCAGGTTTTTGGAATGCATGACCGCCGTATGGCCAAAACCGTGTTCCGCTTCCTTGGCCAGATCGATGGCCTGATCAGCCGTGGGAACCGTCACCAGCGGCAGGACGGGCATCATCTGTTCGGTCCAGACCAGGGGATGGGTCTCCGGCACCGGCGCCACGGCCAGCCGAATGTCCCGTTCCGCCCGGATGCCGATCGTGGCCAGGATGGTTTGCACATCTTTGCCGATGTAGTCCTTATTCATGACGGCCGGAGTGCGGGGTCCCCGTTGTTCGGCGAAAATCACTTTCTCCAGCGCCGCCAGTTCATGCTCCTTCAGGATCAGGGCTCCGTGGCGGGCCAGGGCCGACGTGAGGGTAAAGGCAATCGACTCCACCGCTATGATCTCTTTTTCCAGGACACAGACCATGTTATTATCCGTGGAGGCGCCCCGGACGATGGAGGCCGCCGCCTTCTCGATATCGGCGGATTCATCCACCACCACGGGCGGGTTTCCCGGACCGGCGCAGATGGCCCGTTTGCCGGAACGCATGGCCGCTTTCACCACCGCCGCTCCGCCGGTGACCACCAGCAGCCGCACCCCGGGGTGGTGCATCAATTCCTGGGCGCTCTCGATCGTCGGTTCCGCCACGGTCGTCACCAGATTGGCGGGACCGCCGGCTTGTTGGATGGCCCGGTTGATCAATTCCACCGTGTAGAGACTCACCCGTTTGGCGGAGGGGTGGACGTTAAAGACCACGGCGTTCCCGGCCGCCACCATGCCAATGGTGTTGCAAATGATGGTGGAGGTGGGATTGGTCACCGGAGTGATGGCGCCGATGACTCCGTAGGGGGCGTACTCTGTCAGGGTCAGACCCCGGTCTCCGGTGACGACCCGGGGTTGAATGAATTCGGTCCCCGGGGTTTTCTCCGTCACCAGGTGGTTTTTCAACACTTTGTCTTCCGTCCGTCCCAGACCCGTTTCCTCGTGGGCGCGGCGGGCCAGGTCTTCCGCCGCCTCCGTCATGGCGGCACGGATGGCGGCGATGATGTGTTTCCGGCTTTCCAGGGTGAGACCCTGGAGGGTCTGAAAGGCTTTCTGCGCCGCCTGGACGGCCAGATCCACGGTGGGGAAAGCTCCCGGTCCGGCGACAGGGTCTTTCGTTCGGGCCGGCCCGGGGAGGGTCGTCCCGGCGGACGGATGCCGGGCCTTGAGATTCGCCACCACCCGGGCGGCAATGGATTCGACCTGTGCCTGTGTCAACGAAGTCACGTGGGCCTCCTTTCCCTTGCAGTCACCTTCACCGGGCGGTGACTAGTCATCCCGCCCTTTTTTGTATTTCACGTCTCCCCCGACTTCCCAGTTGTCGACGATGGCCATCACCACGGCGTCACAGGGACGTTTGTCGGTCTTGATCGTCTGCCGGGCGGAGCTGCCGGTGGCGTACAGCACCATTTCTCCCACTCCGGCGTTGACGGCATCGGCGGCGACGACCGTGCCGCCGCCGATGTGTCCGTCCAGGTCCACCGGTTGGAGAATCAGGAACTTCAGGCCATCCAGACTCGGTTCTTTCTGGGTGGAAACCAGGGTTCCCACCACCTTGGCCAGAACCATGAATCCTTACCCGTTCTGTTCGTCGCTGCGGGAAATGGGCATGACCGCATCCACGTTGGCATGCGGACGGGCAATGACATGCACGGCCACGATTTCCCCGACCCGGGAAGCGCCGGCCCGGCCGGCATCACAGGCGGCCTTCACGGCGGCCACGTCTCCCCGGATGATGGCGGTGACATAGCCCCCGCCGGTTTTTTCATAGGATACCAGTTCCACTTTGGCGGCTTTCACCATGGCATCGGCGGCTTCCACCACCGCGGGAAAGCTGCGGGTTTCGATCATTCCAAGGGCTTCTGCCATTACGATTCCTCCCATCGGTTTGAGGTTGTTGAAATTCAGGCTTTTTCCTGCCCGGTCACGTCTTCGATTGCATGGACGGCGGCCTGCCAGGCTACGTCGATGTCCCGTTCTTCTCCTCCCAGGTAGACCCGACCGAAGCTGCCGAAGGACCGGACTTCCAGAATGTTGATTTCGGCGGCTTTTTCCGCCTCATTGGCGGCCAGGGCGGCATAGGCGGCCGGGGCCACTTCCATGACGTACATGGTTTCCCCGGGGACGATCATGTTGCCGTGCCGCATGCGGTTGATAAGCTGGGTCTGGTGATCGTCGATCCGCCGGATCACCTGACTGGAATAGATTTTCGGCTTCCAGCGATCGGTTTCCTTCAGATCCAGCGCTTCCAGGATGGCCTGACCCGCCTGGCGTACGTCCGCCTGGGATTCAGAATGGATTTCCAGCAGGCCGTAGAGGCGTTCCACGATCTGCATGCCCGGCGTGACCCGGGTGGATTTCAGGGCAATGTCGGTGATCCGGTTGATCTCGATTCCCGGAGAAATTTCCACATAGAGGGACGCCATCCCGGCAATGGGTAAAAAGCCTTTTGCCACCGTGCCCAGGAAGGCGGCGTACTGCGGCTGGAGATTATCCAGAAAGACATAGGCGCGTAAATCTACCATGAGAACTCCTGTTTTATTGCGAAACGGTTACTTCTTTGGCCTGTTTGACGATGGCGATTCCGGCGCTGGCGCCGATCCGGGACGCGCCCGCTTCCACCATCTTCCGGGCGTCTGCATAGGATTTGATCCCGCCGGCGGCTTTCACCTGGAGACCGTCCCGTCCCACCACCGATTTCATGAGGGCCACATCCTCTACCGTGGCGCCGCCGGGTCCGAATCCGGTGGACGTTTTCACGAAATGGGCCCGGGCCTTTTTCGCGGCTTCGCAGGCCCGTACTTTTTCCTCATCCGTCAGCAGGGCCGCTTCAATGATGACTTTGCAGATGGCGCCTCCGTCTTCGCAGGCTTCCACCACACCGCGAATATCGCGATAGACCAGATCATCGCGACCGCTCTTCAGGGCGCCGATGTTGATCACCATGTCGATTTCCCGGGCTCCTTCCCGGATGGCCTGGCGGGTTTCCAGGGCCTTGATCTCCGGCGTGTGCGCTCCGGAAGGAAAACCGATCACCGTGCAGACGTCCACGTCGGAACCGCTCAGCTCCCGGGCCGCCAGTTTCACATAACTGGGACTGATGCAGACGGAAGCAAACCGGTTTTCCAACGCCTCCCGGCAGATGCGCCGGATGTCCGCTTCCGTGGCGTCGGGTTTCAAAAGGGTATGATCGATGCAACGGGCTATGTCTTCCGGGACTTCCTGACAGCCGGTCCCGTCGTGGAAGCCGATCCGTTCCACCCCGAAATCCATGAACCGGCGGAAGGTGTCCGGTTCCTTCTCCACACAGATACCGCAGCGGCACACCATGTCGGAGGTGCAATGATCTCCGGTTTCCCCTTCCGGCCGGGGTTCGTTCTCCAGCAGACGGGTCACCTGATCGGCAATCTGTTGCAAATCCTGATCGGACAGGTGCGACTCCGGTGACGGCGCCGTCGTCACCGAAGCCTGAATGGGCGCTTTGGTATCCAACTGATCGATCATGGACACCCGGCGGAGATGGCGGTCCACGGTGCAGGCGGTGGACAGGAAGGTATCCACGATCTGCCGGGCCAGGGCAGGACCCACCAGTCCCGCACCCAGGGTCAGGACCCGGGCATCGTTATGTTCCCGGGCATTGCGGGCTGTACTCACATCGTAGCAAAGGGCCGCCCGGACGCCCGGAACTTTGTTGGCCACCATGGCGGATCCGATGCCGGCGCCATCGATCATGATCCCGAAATCGGCTTCGCCGGAGGCCACCTTCCGGGCCACGGCCTCGGCAAACACCGGGTAATCCACGGGTTGGGTGTCAAAGGTCCCGCAATCGATCAATTGGTGATCCTGCAGGGCCTGTTTCAATTCTTCTTTCAGTGCATACCCGCCATGGTCGGCTCCCAGGGCGATTGTCCATGAGGTGTTCATTGTGCCTCCTCCGTTTCCACCAACTCCCGGGCCACGCCTTCATCGGTGATGAGCCCGTTGAACCAGCGGCCGCGCAGCCCCGCCCGGATCGCCGCCAGTTTTTCCCGGCCGCCGGCTACGGCGATCGCCAGTTCCTTTCGCTGCAATTCTTCCAGTTCAATGCCAATGGTGCGGTGATCCAGTTCCGGGGAACAGATGCGTCCCTGCCGGTCCAGAATCCGGGAACAGATATCCCCCACCGCTCCCTGTTGCAACAGATCCGCCACCTCCCGGTCGTCAAAGTAGTCCGCCTTCACCAGCACCGACTCCCGGCTGAAGCTTCCCACGGTGAACAGAGCCAGGGACGCCTGCCGGCCTAATTCCAGGGTACGGGAAATATGTTTATCCGAAAGAATCGCCGCCTTTACGGAGGCATCGCTGACCACCGCAGGCAGGGGCAACAAATAGGGCAGGGCTTCCCAGCGGTCGGCGATGGTCTGGGTGATTTCACTGGCGTGGGTGTCGTATTCGGCCCGGGATATACCGCCGTTGAGCTGAACGACGGTGAGCTGCCGGTAAGCGTGGCGTTTCACCTGCCGGGCCACCTCCTGCAGGGTGGTTCCCCAGGAGAGACCGACAGTCATGCCATCCCGGACATGATCGGCCAGGACCTGGGCCGCCGCTTTTCCCAGGTGCCGCTGGATCATACGATACTCCGGAGCAGAAGGGACTACCCGAGCCAGCTTCAGGGAATAGACCTGCATCAGTTGCTGTTCCAGGCGGGTGCCCCGTTCACCGGGATCATGAATACGGATCTCCACGATCCCCTGCTCCCGGGCTTTCTGCAACAACCGGGATACGGTGGGCCGGGAAACGTTCAGTTTCTGAGCGATGACCTGTTGACTCAGGTTGTGCTGATAATACAGCCGGGCCGCTTCCACCAGAATCATGGTTTCATTCCGACTCATTGGTGATTGAACATATGTTCATCTTTGGAAAACATTTGTTCAAATCTACACGCAAAATTCCCTCCTGTCAAATATTTTTTTGCGGGGAGGATCAGGAGACGTTCCTCCGCCGACGGGTCCCGGAAGATCTATTGTCTATATAGGTAGACCGGAGAGGAACCAGCTCAAGGCAAGGCCCGATCTTAGCGGAACAGGAGCCGGCTTCTCTGTCGCAGCGGATGGAACCCGGTTCAGAGTACGGCCCGGACCCGGCGGATCAATTCCCGGGCTTCCGGCTCCGTGGGAGCTTCGCCATACATGCGGAGGATCGGTTCCGTATTGGAAGCGCGAATATGAACCCAGGAATCGGGCCAGGACAATTTCAGTCCGTCTTCCCGGTTTTGCCCGGCCTCGGGGAAGCGTTCGGCGATCCGGTTGAGCAGCTCTTCCGGGGCGATCCCTTGGATGGGCAGGCGGTCTTTGACGATGCTGTACTGGGGCAGGGATCGAAAGACGCCCGAAAGGGGTTGTTCTTCCAGGGCCAGGCGTTGCAGCACCATGGCGGCGCCCACCAGGGAATCCCGGCCCAGATGTACCGCTTTCAGGATGACACCCCCGTTGCCTTCACCGCCCAGGTTTGCCTTCAGGGCGATCATTTTTTGCACTACGTTGATTTCCCCCACGGCGGACCGTTCCACCTTCCAGCCCCGTGATTCCGCCAGCTTTTCCAGGGCCAGGGAGGTGGACAGGTTCGTCACCAGGGTTTCGGGCGTTTGCCGGGACCGGATGTAGCCGTCGGCCGCCAGGACCAGGGTATACTCTTCCCCCAGCGGCGTTCCGGTTTCGTCCACCACGGCCAGGCGGTCGGCATCGGGATCCACGGCGAACCCGGCGTCGGCCCGTTGCTCCCTCACGACCCGACCGAGATCGCCCAGGTTCTCCGGCAGGGGTTCCGCTCCCCGGAGGAAGTCACCCGTTCCGTCACAGTAGAGGGGGACGACTTCGCAGCCCAGACTCTCCAGCAGGAGGGGCAGGGCCTGGGATCCGGCTCCGTTCACGGCATCGATGACCACTTTGAATTTTCGTTGCCGGATGGCGGTAAACCGGTCCACCGCCCGTTCCACCACCCGGATGACATGCTTTTGCAGGGCGTTTTGTTCGGCCCAGAACAGGCCGGCCGACGTTGCCGGGGGCGGATCCGGATTCTCATCGAAGATGCGAAACAATTCCTCGCACTGGTGGGGATAGAAAAACGTGCCGTCGCCGCGGACGAATTTCAGCCCGTTCCATTCGATGGGATTGTGACTGGCCGTGAGGATGATCCCGCCCACGGCTTCCGTGGTTTCGGTCATGAACTGCACCGTGGGGGTGGGCACGATCCCGCAGGAAATGACGTGGCGGCCCAGCCGGAGCAGTTCCTCCGCCGCTGCGGACAGGAGGAGTTCTCCGGAGGGACGGGTGTCCCGGCCCAGCAGGACCGGCCCGGCCGGCAACAGCAGGTGAACGGCCCGGACATAGCGTCGAACTGTGTCGGTGGTGAGGCGGGTGGCCGTGAGTCCCCGCACTCCGGAAATGGATCGGATCAGCATGGTATCCTTCGTTTGCTGGAGGGAATATTAAAAAAAAGCCCCGAAAGAATCGGGGCATTTTTCTGGGGTGGACGTTACTGTCGTGCCAGGCGAGCCAGCCGGCGCATCGTCTTTTTCCGTTCGGCGCGTTTGGCATCGCTGGGCTTCACGTAAAACGATTTCCGTTTCACTTCGCGCAGCACACCGGCACGTTCCCATTTTTTCTTGAACCGACGCAAGGCGCGTTCCAGATTTTCATTTTCGCGTACGGTTACTTCGACCACCTGTTATCACCTCCTTCGGTGTTGTTATCCAAGATAGGTTCGCAGGGCTTTGCTCCGGGACCGGTGGCGGAGCCGGCGGATGGCCTTCTCCTTGATTTGCCGTACCCGTTCCCGGGTGAGGTTGAACTCTTCCCCGATCTCATTCAGGGTCAGGGCGTAGTCCCGGTCAATCCCAAAATACATTTTGATCACCTGCCGCTCCCGTTCCTTTAGGGTATTCAGGGCCTGCCGGATTTCGTCCTTCAGGGATTCACTCATGAGGGGCGTATCGGGAGCCATCTGATTTTCGTCTTCGATCACATCGATCAGGGAGTTTTTCTCCCCTTCCCGGAAGGGAGCGTTCAGGGAATGATGCCGGCGGGAGATCCGCATGGCATCGATAACTTCATCGGGAGTCATTTCCAGCTGCCGTCCGATTTCTTCCTCGTTGGGGGACCGTTCGATTTCCGCCTCCAGTTTTTCGGCGGTTTTGGTGATTTTACTGATCGTCCCCACACGATTCAGGGGCAGCCGGACGATGCGGGAGTGTTCCGCCAGGGCCTGCAAAATGGACTGACGAATCCACCACACCGCGTAGGAAATGAATTTGAATCCGCGGGTTTCATCGAAACGACCCGCCGCTTTGATCAGTCCCAGGTTCCCTTCATTGATCAGGTCGGTGAGGGGCAGTCCCTGTCCCTGATAATCCTTGGCCACCGATACGACAAAGCGCAGGTTGGCTTCCGTCAGTTCCTTCAGGGCGTCCCGATCGCCTTTCTTGATCCGTTGCGCCAGTTCCACTTCCCGTTCCGGCGGCAAGGGTTCAAATTTCCCGATCTCTTCCAGGTAGCGGCTGAGACTTCGGTTGGATTCGTTGATTGCTCTTCCTACTTTAGCCATTTTCCTCCATTGTTTCGCTTTGGGTAAAGCCTTGAAATTTACGGCTTTTTACGTCCGATCTCAAGGATGGATCCCGTCATCAACGGGAATCCGCCGATTAGATGAGATTGGGATCGGAGAGTAACAAAAATTCTTCCAGGGTCAGGGTTTCGGGCCGGCGGGTGAAATCGATGCGATCCTGAATCTGCCGCGGAAAGCCAAACCCCTTGAGGGAATTCCGCAACATTTTGCGCCGCTGGCTGAAAGCGGCGGCGGTGATCTTTTCCAGGCGCTGCCATTGCGCCGGGGACAGGGACACATCCTGCCGGGGCGCGAGGCGCACCAGCGCCGATTCCACCCGGGGACGGGGATAGAACACGTCCGGCGGAATGAGAAATTCCGTCTTCACCTCCAGCACCGTCTGCAGCATGACCGAAAGGCGGCCATAGGCTTTGCTGCCCACAGCGGCCGTCAAACGTTCCGCCACTTCCTTTTGCATCATGAGGAAGGCGTCCCGCCAGGCCGGACGCTGGTCCAGCAGCCAGAACAAAATGGGCGTGGTAATGTTGTAGGGAATATTGCCCACCACCCGCAGGGGTGGATCCAGCCCGGTGTCGGCCAGGTCCAGCAGAAGCACATCCCCGTGGATGACCCGCACCCGCCGGAACCCTTCCCGCTCCTGCAACCGGCGGACCAGCAGGGGATCGATCTCGATGACGGCCAGGTGGCCCACCCGGGGAAGCAGCAACTCCGTGAGGGATCCTTCTCCGGGACCGATTTCCAGGACCCGGTCGGAGGGCTGAGGTTGCACCACCCGTACGATTTTCTCCAGCAACTGGGGATCCGCCAGGAAATTCTGGCCCCACTTTTTGCGGAAGGGATGGGTGGATTTCATGGAAAAAAGTACACGGTTTTCACCGGGGAACCGAGGAAAAGTCGGGCGGATCGCTTCTCCCAAGCTATAGTCTAAACAGCGTTGGATATTTTCCCCAAAAGAAGAAAAAAAAAAAAAAAAAAAAGCACTCTGCCGCTCGTACTCTATTGGATCGTTTTCGTTAGGCAAAAGTCCCGTTCCCTGCGTGGGGGACCGGGACTTTACCATCTGTGACTCCGGAGCGATTCGAACGCTCGACCAACGGCTTAAAAGGCCGCTGCTCTACCTGCTGAGCTACGGAGTCAAACGGGAATAAAATCCCCGGAAAAGCGGTGGCAAAGTTACGGGTATTCTCCGCCCGATCCAACCGATTGTGACTGCTTTTTTGTGGCATCTCCGGCCGCCCCGTCGTACTTTTCCACGGGTCGTCACCGGGGATGCGATGGCCGGTCGTCTCCCCGCCGAATCCACTATACCGTCCGATGAAACCTATTGTCTACAGTTTGCTCTGTTTGGGGGTCGCCTGGACGCCACTGTCGGCGGCGTTCGAATGGGTACCCTGTTCTCCGGCTGCCCGGGGCCTGGGGCTGATACCCGGTCCGGTGTCCGGGTTCCCCAGCGACGGATTCCTCGCGCCCAGTTCCCTGCATCCCTCCCACCGGCTGCTGGTGGAAGGGTCTACCGCCGCTCCCTACCAGGTGCGGGAGCTCCAGGCGCGGCACTGGAGTCTGGCAGGCTCCTTCCGGCGGGTGGACTGGGCCGTGGGCATGCATCGGTTCGGACGAAACGATTACACCGAAACGGGGCTTCATATCGCCGCCCGCTATCCCCTCCGCACTCAAGTCCACACGGGTCTCTCCCTCCATCTCTACCAATTGCATATCACCGGCTACGGTACTTCCTTCCTGCCGGCCCTGACCTGGGGTCTCACCTCCCGCCTCTCTCCGGCCCTCCGCTTCCGGGTCACCCTGGAAAATATCCTCCAGCGTCCCGCCGCCACCTGGAGGGTTCCGGAACATCTCACCGCCTGTCTGCTGGTTCAGACCCCCTACGCCGTAGACCTGGCCCTGGCCTGGGATCAGGACCCGGACTACCCCGGCACCCTGAAAACGGGATTGGCGGCCCGGCCCCTGCCCTTCCTGTATGTGACCACCGGGTTCACCTCCCGGCCGGACCGGGTCACCGGAGGCCTTGTTTTTTCCTATCACTCCATCAGACTGGCCTATGGCATCGATTATCTCCCGTCTGTCAACCGCCTCACTACTTCTGTGGGGGTGGTGGTGGGTTGGCAACGGCGCTGAGGCCCAGACCCTCGGCGATTTTCTGGCGGATCAACTCCGGATCGAAGCCGGGGAATTGTCACCGGAAGAATGGCTGGAAGTGGAAGACCTGTTGCATCATCCGCCGGTCCTGACTCCGGAAGATCTGATCCTGCTGAAACAACTGGGCTGGCTGACGGCCGAAGATGAACGCCAACTGACCGTTGCTTCCCTGCCGGCGGACGTGCGCTCCCTCGCTGTCACCGGTCTGTCGCCACCCCTGCGAAATTTCTTCGCTCTCTGGCTGGACCTGGCCGCGGCCCGTTCGACCCCGGGCTATTTCCTGCATTCCCAGCGATTCCGGGAAACGACCCGCTACCGCTGGAAGTGGTACCAGCCCCTCAGTCCGCAGGTAAGCTGGACCGGCGCCTACAGCCGATCCCCTCAGGATCCCCAGTCC
>RFIZ01000048.1 GCA_003695105.1 Fidelibacterota bacterium | reverse complement strand
TCCCCGACTCACTTTGGAGACGGGCACCGTCGACGCCACCATTGATTATTTTTCCGGTTCCGGTACCAGTTCCATTCAGTTCCGCTACATCGTCAGCGCCCTGGAAAACACTGCCGATCTGAATTATGCTTCCACGTCGGCTCTGTCACTGAACGGGGGCACCATCCGGGATGTGGGCGGCAACGATCTCAACCTGACTTTACCGGACCCCGCCTCGGCCAATTCCCTGGCCGGGAACAAGGATATCGTGATTGATACCCAGGCGCCGGCGGCAGCCCTCAGTTACAGCGATTCCCTGGTGCGGTTCGAGGACGGAACCGTAACCATCACCGCCACCTTCACCGATTCCATGAGTCTGGATTCTCTTCCCAAAATAACCGTCACCTTCCCGGGGAGCGGCTCACCGGACGTGGATGCGGCGCCCATGGTTTTCGATGCCGGTGATACCTGGCATTACGTCCTGTCCCTGATCGACAATGTCAACGGCACTATTCAGGTGAGCGTGACCGGAAAAGACAAGGCCCTGAACGATCTTCCCGGTTCGTCCGTGTCCGGCGGCAATGTCCTGCGGATCGACACCACCGACCCGGTGTTAAGCGCTGTTTCCCCCGATACCGGCAGCTATATCAACCACAAACGGATCGGCTGGACCTTATCGGAATCCCTGGTTTCCGGGTCAGTAACATTCACTCGTCTAAGCGGCGGTGGGTCGACGGTAACTGCGGCTCTGGCCGGTACCGAGCTGGATGCCGGCATCCGTCCGCCGGCGGAATTGACCCATACCGCTGACCTGGCTCTTGTGGATGGAACCGTCTACCGATTGACGATTTCCGGGGTGGATTCGGCCGGGAATACAGGTACGGTCAACCTGGACGATATCACCTATGATACTACTCCACCCACGGCGTCTCTCAGTTATGATCAGTATTATGCCTCCAGTGATACGACAGTCCTGATTACGGCCACCTTCAGCGAACCGATGCTGCCGGTGCCGCTCATTTCCGTCGATTTCGCCGGGGTAGGGCAGGACATCACCGATCAGGCCATGACAATCGGAACCGATTCCACCGAATGGACCTACGCCCTGGCGATTCCCACCGGCACAGCGAACAACGGGATCGCCTCCGTGTCTCTGTCGGCTACTGATCTGGCTGCCAATCCCTTATCGAACGGCGATGTCACCGGCCGGGATACACTCATGGTGGATAATTCGGCGCCATCGGTTTCGTTCTCCTATGCCAACTTGAGTCAACCCCGTCTGTCTGCCAGCGGAAAGGGAGGAGACCAAATCCGGGTAACGGCGACGTTCAGTGAAGTGACGAAAAATGCACCGGCACCACTCCTCAGTGTGAACTACGGTGATACAACCGTGACAGGTATTGTCAATAGCGGGACACAGGGAGATTCGGTCTGGACGTTCGACTTCACCCTGTTGTCAACCGTCACAGCCGAACGGTATCTGACCGTATCCGTCACGGCCGAGGATTTGGCCGGAAATGCCATTACCACCGCCACCAACGACCAGGCGTTTTTCCTGGATAACCTGGCGCCGGCTGATTTCGCTACCGGAGACGTAACCACCACCGGCTATAACCCGGTTCCGGGATGGATCAATGGAAGGACCGATTCGATCTATGTGGTGGTTCCCCTCGCATCTTCGGATAATACCTTACTCTTCGGTGGTCAGGTGGAAATTCAGATGAGCATTCCCGCCCGGATGGGAAGCGGCAACTGGGCGATCATCGGATCCAACGATAGCATCACCCAGGTTGGCAACCGGTCCTTTGGTCGGGCCTATTCCGAGGTGGTGACGGCTTTTGCCAATTTGGGTTCACCCATCACTTTTGCTCAGGGTGATACGATCTATACCCGGGCAGTAGTGTATGACCAGGTGGGAAATAATACCGGAGGACAGATCTCCGCCCGCTCCCTGATCTATGATGTAGCGGCTCCCACTATCGGTTCCATCACCGGGGGAAATATTTTTTCCAGCGATACCCTGGTCTCCACCGATTCCATCACGGTCCAATGGAGCGAATTTATCGATCCCAGCCCATCCACGGCCTCCGGAACGGCCTACTACGAAGTCGGTGTGGAACACGTAGGCGACACACCCCTGTTGACGTGCATGGATTGGGATTCCGTGGGGCTGGCCACCATTGGACGTTACCGTCTGCCCCTCCAGCATAACGAACACTACCGGGTTCATATCCGCGCCTTCGATCAGGCCGGAAATATTTCGGATACATTGGTATCCAACTCTATTTTACGCCTGAATTCACCTCCGGTCCTGGCGGCCATCGATTCTCAACAGGTGGATGAAGATGTGAAATTTCAGTACCGGGTGCGGGCCACGGATATAGACAGCACCACTCTTTTGGGTGAATCCCTTCATTTCACCGTTTTGGATACAGGGATTGTCCATCCCAATCATAACATTACCATCGATGATGTTACCGGAGTGGTGGTGTGGAACACTCCTCTCCAGCAGGATACCGGGCGGTATACCATTCGTATCGGAGTACGGGACAACTGGGGCTTTGCCGATACAACCGACCTCATCCTGACGGTGAATTCCGTGAATGATACACCGGTGGTAGTGATTCCGCCTCCGGCCAATCAGGTCATTTTCATCGAAGATCATACCGATCTGGTCCAACTGAACCTGACGCCCTATGCCACGGATGTGGATAATGATTCCACCCAGATCACCTGGCAAGCCGTGATCCTGGACACGACCACCAAAAACGGATACCCATTGGGTCGGGTCATTTCGGGGCCGGGGACAGATCCGCGGCAAGACCAGCTTTTGAGCCGTCAGTATTCCGGCTGGACCGACCCGGGAAAAGGTGGAGTCTCCCCGCAATCTCTGGGTGAAATTACTCTGCCGTTCGCTCAAAAGATTACGGTTACCATCGATACCATCCAGGGCAGCACCATCGCTACGTTCGATGCCGACACCAACTATTATGGTGCCAACCATCGCATCCTGTTCTATGCCAGTGATCCTCAGGGAGCGACTGCCATGGACACGGTCTTTCTCACGGTATTGCCGGATAATGACCCGCCGGTGATTGCGGCCATCCCCGACACTACGGTGCTGGAAAATGATTCTCTCCGCCTGGATTTTGCCGACTGGGTGACGGATGTGGACGATACTTTGCTGACCTTCTCGGTTACAGCCCTGACGAACGGAAGCCATATGACCCTGACCCCGTCCACATTCACCTCCACCGGATTCGGGGACAGCGTGTTGTTGAAACCTCAGTCTCTCTGGTCGGATTCGGCCCTGATACAGCTGATCGTAACTGATAGTTACGCCACCGCCGATACGGCTTTGTTCGTGCTGGATATCATCCGGGTTCCCCGCCCGGCGCTGGGCATCGCCGTCATCCAAAATAATGCATTTACCAACTATTATGACATTGTCGTGACGGACACCCTGGAGAAGGTGGTGAGCCTGAGCCTGACGGTGCAAAATGAGCCGGTATCGTTGGACACGGCAGGATTTTTCACCTATGTGGGCCGGTATCAGTTTGTCACAGCCGGAACGTATACCTTCCAGGTCTATGCCCAGGGAGTGGTGGGGGACACTCTGGTGAGCCGGGATGTCGGTTTGGCCCTGGCCCGGGTGCTGCAGCCCTGGAGCGGTTTCAGCTCCGACGGCCGGTTGAAGATCAGCGGGGATCCGGGAGTGGTGGCTTTCGACCAGAGCGTGATGATTTTCGATTCCACGATGATGGATCCCCACAAAGCCCGAAAAGCCTGTTATCGGGTGGGGCACCCGGGGAACCTTCTGGATGGGCCGGCCCAGGTGGCGTTGCAATCGGACGACGAACACCAGGCCGTGTATTGGAGCGCCGATGGAGTTGCCTGGGAAGAACTGCCTTCCATATCGGAAGAAGGTACGGTTAAAGCCTGGACGGAAAAATGGGGCTATTACAAGTTGGGTGAACGGACGATCATCGTGCCGGGAATGACCAGTATCGCCAACAGTTATCCCAATCCCTTCAATCCCGTGACCACTTTGGAATACAATATCGGTTTCGCCGATGGACCGAATCAGGTGGTGGAGATCTCCGTGTACAATCTCCTGGGACAACATATTCGCACTTTGTTGAAAGGATACCAGCCGATCGGACGGCATACCATCCAGTGGAACGGGAGGGACCAGCAGGGCCAAACGGTGGCATCCGGTGTCTATTTCATCCAGTTACAAACCAACAAAGGGAGAATCAAATCCCGGAAGGTGATGTTGTTGCGATGAAGAGCGCCCTTCGTGTATTTACTTTCGTCATTTTGGTATTGGGCCTGACGGCTTGCCGCAAGCAAATTACCGCCACGGAAGTGGAAATGGCGGAATACGGCTGGGATCTGTATGCTCAGAAAAATTTTACCGAAAGTAATCATTGGTTTGCCAACGCCATTCTCCAGGATTCCACTTACAAAGATGGCTATAACGGGCTGGGCTGGACCTTTGGCAAATTGATGGAACTGGATTCCAGCGTGATTTATTTCACCCGGGGATTGCCCTATGCACAGGACCCAAACATTTTGGCCAACACCAAACGGGAAATGTGGGCCGGACTTTGTTTTGCCAATGAGGCCCGGGGCACACACCAGGAGGCCATTGCCTGGGGAGATTCACTTCTGACGGAGATCGCCGCCCTCACGCCACCTACCTGGTCCTTTTCCCATGATACCACTCTGAACCATCTGGACATCCATCTAACTATGGCCATGTCCTATTATTCTCTGGGAAGATTTAGTCCTTCGCTGGATCACGTCCGGACCATTGTGACCGCCCTCAATCCCACGGCTTCGTTTACTGCGGATACCACGACAGTGGCAGGACGGCAGGCTCTGGCCAATGAGATCGAAACCCTCCGGGGGATCCTGGCCACTCCCTGATCTTCCATGACGTCCACTATCGATCGGAAATGGATGCAGGCCGCCCTCCGTCTGGCTGAGAAAGCCTTTACCCTGGGAGAAGTGCCGGTGGGAGCGGTGGTAGTATCCACGGAAGGGAAAGGCCGGATCGTAGGGCGTGGTTACAATCAACGGGAAAGCCTGAAGGATCCTACCGCCCACGCGGAGATGTTGGCCATCACCGCCGCCGCCAATACGCTACAAGACTGGCGGTTGTCCTCCTGCGTCCTCTATGTGACTAAGGAGCCCTGTCCCATGTGCGCCGGGGCCATCGTCAACAGCCGCCTGGCCGGGGTCGTGTTTGGAGCCTATGACCCAGAAAAGGGTTGTTGCGGTTCTCTCTACCAACTACCCAATGATCCCCGGTTTCATCTGAATATTTTTATCCGGGGCGGCATCCTGGAAGCTCCGAGCCGCAGTCTGATCCAGGACTTTTTTCGCTCCCGCAGAAACTCGTAACTTGATTTCCGCCCTGGGACGGATTCATCCCACCTTGGAGAGATGGCAGAGCCTGGTTGAATGCGCCGCACTCGAAATGCGGTGTCCGATTTTTCGGACCGGGGGTTCGAATCCCTCTCTCTCCGCACTGCGCCCCGATGGATCGGGGCCTTCGTGCGGCAGGCCGCACTATGGAAATTCAAGCTTTGTGAGTTGGGGCTTTATAGTCAAATGTACATTGGACGTATTGGGAGGATAGGATG
>RFIZ01000047.1 GCA_003695105.1 Fidelibacterota bacterium | reverse complement strand
GGATGATGTTTGTGGTATTATTTCCCGGAGAATCCGGGATTTCGAAATCGAACCGGAGCGCGAATACGGTCGCATGTCGGAAGAAATCTCCTGATGCGGATTCGATCCTTCTGGTGGCCGGTCCTGATTTTGGTCCTGAGCGGTTGCGCCTATTTCAATACTTTTTATAACGCTGAGCAGTATTTCGAGCAGGGAGAAGCTCTCCGGCTGGAAAAAGCCGGAGAAGAGGTTCCCAGTGGGGCCCGGGAGGCCTATAAAAAAGTGATCACCAAAACCGATCTGGTATTGACCAAATATCCCGACAGCAAATATGTGTACCCGGCGCTGCTCCTCCAGGGCAAAGCCCGTTTTTACCGGGGAGAGTATATCCAGGCGGAAGGCGTTTTTCACCAACTGGAAGCCTCCGGAATCCCCCGTTTTCAACAGGAAGCCCGCTATTGGCTGGGATTGATCAAATGGAAGACCGGCCAGCCCAATCCGGCTCTGGGTGATTTGAATGAGATTCTCCAGGACCGGAATACCGCGATCGATCCCGGACGGGTCTACCTGGCCATGGCGGAAATACATCTGGAAATCGGCAGAAGGCGGGAGGCGGTCCAAGATCTGGAAAAAGCGGCCAAACTGGCCCGGAAGTCCGAAGAACGGGAGCAGATCTATTATCGCCTGGCGGAATTGAGTCTTCAGGATGAACGCTATGACGAAGCCATTCGGTTCTACAAGAATGTGATCCGGAATTCCCTCTCCAAACGTCGCATCATGGAGGCGAATCTGCAGATTGTCAAAATGTACCGCCTCAAAGGTGACCTGAAAACGGCCTCCAATAAAATCAAATCCATGCTGGCCGATGAACGCTTTAAGGATATTTTCCCCGATCTGGAACTGGAGCTGGCCAAACTCTATCTCACACGCAAGGAAGTGGACCAGGCCCTGACCCGGCTGGAGACCATCACCAATGACTACCCGAAAACTCCGGCTTCAGCTGAGGCCTATTATCTGCTGGCGGAAGATGCCTTAAAGAAATGGGATTTGGAAACGGCGCTGGATTATTTTGGTCAGGTGGGAAAGGAAGATCGAAAGTCGCCGTATCTGGATCGAACCCGCGCCCGGATCAAAGAAATCTCCCGTTACCAGAAATTGGCGGAAGACCTGAAAGCCCTGCAGGAAAAAATCACCGCCGCCAGGGTGTCGGTGACGGATTCCACCGCGGCGGATACCACGGCCCAGCCGGTATCCACCCCGTCGCTGGCAGATTTGACTGCCCAGGTGCCTGCATTGATGAGTGAAATGGCCGAACTGGAAGCATTCCATTTTGACCAGGCAGATTCGGCCCGAAGAAAACTGTGGACCATTTACCAGCAGTATCCGGATTATGATCAGTGGGCCAAGGCCGCCTATACGCTGGCTCACCTCACCTTTCAAACCGGTGACAGTCTGACGGCGGAATCCATCCGTACCCATCTGCTGGAGGTCCGGCCACACACCGAATTTGCCGCCGCAGTCATGAAAGAACGGGGCGGAAATACCCTGGAGGAAGAATTGATCCGGGAGTTGGCCACCGCCGAATCTCTTTTCCGGGAAGATACACTACAGGCCCTGGCACTGTACCGCTCCCTGGTCACCCGGGATACGACTTCGGAAGCGGCCCGGCGATCGACCTACTTTTTAGCCTGGTTTTATGACCAGATCATCGTTCCCGACAGTGCCGCTCATTATTACTTTTTACTGGAAACCCGGTACCCGGACAGCGAACAAACCAAAGCCGCAGCGGAGCGCATCCGCTTTTATCACGACTGGTTTCAACCCCGGGAGACGGAAACCGAGCCCCCGGATAGTACGGTAGCGCCTGAACCGACTGTAACCGAGTCTCCCGGTTCTCCGCCGGCAGAACCGAATCCCGCCGCTGACAACCGTGTCCCGGATCATCCCTGAATTGTGGTGGTACCGTCTGTTGGGACTGGGATATCGCTGGGCCCGGGCCGGTCTGGTGGCGGCGGAGCGATTGCGGACCTCCTGGACCCATGAGGTTTTTGACTACGAAACCATTGTCGAACGGGGAGACCGATGGTTGAGCCAATTACGGAAGCAGGGCCCGGACTGGCTCACCAGAGCTTCCATCGGGAATGTCTCCCCCACGCAGGTGTATGATCTCACATTTCCCTCACCCTTGACGGTGGCTGCTTTTCAATCCAATCAGGAAATATTGAAATTGTGGTTGGATCTGGGTGCCGGAGGTGTGATTCTCAAGACCATTCTGCCGGCGCCGTGCCCCGGAAATCCGCGACCCCGGCTGGCCGCCCTGCCCCGAAACGGAAGTCTGGCTTTTGTCAATGCCCTGGGATTGCCGGGTCCCGGTATCGATATCTTCCTGGAACAGCTGGACCCGGCACTGTTTGCGTACGGCCGGCCGGTCGGATTCAGTTTGGGAGGGAATTCACCGGAAGACTATATTCGGAACGTGGAAAAGGTATGCCGCTGGTCCAGCGAACATTCACAGCCGTCCGTATTCCTGGAATTGAATATTTCCTGCCCCAATACGCCGGAGGGACAAAACCTGTCGTTGCATCCGCGTGTACTGGGTGAGACCCTGTCCCAGATCGATTCTTTATGGCCCGGAGTGGTCAGCGTGAAGCTGTCGCCGGATGCTCCGGATGATCTTTTGCATCGGCTGGCGGATCAATGCAGTCGACTGAAGAAACCGGTCTTGAATGCCGGCAATACGCGTCGGGTGTTCGTCCGGGAACTGGGTCTGACCGGTAAACAATTTGTGCCGGCCACGGGGGGACTCTCCGGGCCGCCGCTGAAATCCCGGACGCTGGAGCTCATCCGGACCTTACACGGTCATGGCTTTCCACTCATTGCCACCGGGGGGCTGGAAACGGCGACTGATGTTCGGGAGGCGTTGGATTCCGGAGCGACATTGGTGGGAATGGCGACGGGATTGGTCAAAAACATGTACCTCCTGCCCGCCGTGAACCGGGATTTGGCCCATGCGTAGGCTACCGGCATATCTGGGGGCCCTGGGAATCCTGGGAGTGTTGGTTTCCTGCGCGACAGCTCCCCGTTATACGCACAGCGAATCCACCCCTCCCGCCAGGAAGGAGTCTTCGCCGATCCGCTCAAAAAAAGTCATGACCGGTATCAGTTCCTATTATGGTAAGGATTTCCACGGCAAACTGACTGCAAACGGTGAAGTGTTTGATATGTACGGGCTTACAGCAGCTCATAAAACCCTTCCATTGAATACGGTCGTGCGGGTGACCAATCTGGATAACGGCAAGTCGGTGATCCTGAGGATCAACGACCGGGGTCCCTATGTGAAGGGACGAATCCTGGATTGTTCCTATGGGGCCGCCAAAAAACTGGGGTTCGTTCAACAGGGAACGGCCCGGGTGCGAATTGAAGTCCTTGAATGGGGGGATAACGAATACATGCAACATGATGAAAACTAAACCAACATATCTGGTGATTGTGAATCCCGTGGGAGGAAACGGGAAAGGAAGAGACATTTACGAATCCGTCCGCGGTCCGTTGGAAGCAGCCGGCATTGAACTGGAAGCCCGCGAAACCGAATACGGCGCCCATGCGGTAGATCTGGTCCGGTCGATGGATCTGGATGGTATCGACGGTGTGATATCCGTCGGCGGGGACGGAACCCTGCATGAAATCATCAATGGACTGATGACCCGACCGGACGGAAAACGAGTTCCGGTGGGGGCCATACCAGGTGGTTCCGGCAATTCCTTTTTGTATGGTTTCGATATTTTAACCCCCGAAGATGCCGTAAACGCTCTGTTGAAAGGCGAACGGCGCAGCATTGATCTGGCGAAAGTACACTTCGGTGAGGAGGACCTGTATTCTTTCAATATCATTGGGTGGGGCCTGGTGGTAGACATCGAACTCACCTCGGAGAAATTTCGCTGGTGGGCACGGCAACGCTACAATCTGGCTACGGTATGGGAACTTCTGAAAATGAATATCCGGCATACCCGTCTGGTACTGGATGGGGAAGAGCTGGATACGACCGTGGCTTTCCTGATAGCCTGTAATACACCGTATACCGGTGTGGGGATGAAAATGGCGCCCAGGGCTGATTTGGGGGACGGCAAGATCGATGTGATCGTGGTACGGGAAGCCACCAGGATGCAAATGTTGAAACTCTTTCCCCGGGTCTTTGATGGCAGTCATATTGAATCCGAGCTGGTCGACTACTATCAGGTGAAATCCTTTCAGCTCATTCCTGACCGGGTCGACACTGTCAATATCGACGGCGAATTGAATGCTGTCACTCCCCTGGAAGTGGAAGTCCTGCCCCAGGTGCTGGAAATTCTGTTTTAGACTTTTTCTGTGGTTGTCCGGTTCCGACCAAGGCGTTAAATTCGGCGCGCTTTTTCAAGGATTCACATGCGAGAGTAGCTCAGTTGGTAGAGCACAACCTTGCCAAGGTTGGGGTCGCGGGTTCGAGCCCCGTCTCTCGCTCAAGAAAGCACCTTCCGGGGTGCTTTTTTCATTTAGGAACCGAAGGGAATCGGTTGTGAGTCATCTGTGCATCGATCCAGTGTGATGGATGGTTGCCTATACGTCGGACGAAAGTAGCGCAGTTGGCAGACCATCCCGACCTGGGTCGGGATCAAAGATCCAGGCCCCGTGACCCGCCCAACCAAGCGTTCTTATGGATACGTTCATAGGTCTAGTTGGGACCTGTCCGCAGATGGCACTCCCTGGTAGCCGCAGGGGATGATGGATGGGCAATGCGCCTCCGGTACCGTTTGAGTTTATCTCTGGCACTTGGGTTTGAGGGATTCCCGGCCCTCAGAAGCAGAGAGCAGAGGCATCGATTTTCCTCTTTGGGAATCGTAAATTGACCCATGCCGAATCGTGATCTAAAACTACTCATCTGGGGAGCCGTTTTTGCCTGGGTGTTCGCGTATATTGAAAGTAGTGTGGTGGTCTATTTGCGGGCGTTGTATTATCCCGGCGGATTTCATTTTCCGCTGGTGAACATGGATAGGAAACTGGTAGCGATCGAAGTTGGCCGGGAAGTAGCCACTTTGGTTCTGCTATATACCTGGGCTAGAGTGGCGGGAAGAACATGGACCGGGGTTGCTCTGTGGTTTTTCTATCTCTTCGGCTGGTGGGATTTGGCTTATTACGGTTGGCTGAAAGTGTTCCTGGACTGGCCGGCTCACTGGGGTACCTGGGACATATTGTTTTTGATTCCACTTCCCTGGACCGGTCCGGTCTGGAGTCCCGCCCTGATCGCAGTCGGAATGGTCATCAGCTGCGGCTGGTTACTTTCCCGGGAAGGGCAGGGGAGACGGGTTCACTGGACCCGAAAGGAGCTGGCGGGATTGCTGATTGCCACGGGAATTCTGTTAGGAACATTCCTTTGTAATGCCGATCGACTGGACCGCCCGGAAGGGGAGTTGAATTTTCCCGTCCCGGGATATGTATTGGGGTACGGGATAGCGGCCGTCATCCTGAGCCGAAAAATGATTGCACAACCCGAAAACAGGGAGGCCGAAACGTGAAGAAAACCATCATCATTACCGGGGCATCCCGGGGTATCGGACGGGTACTGTCCCTCTATCTGGCCCCAAAAGGCTACGATCTGATTGGCATTGCCCGTAACCGGGAAGGACTGGAAGAAACGGGTAATCTGGTCCGGGAAAAGGAGGGGACATTTGTGGCGCTTCCGTGGGATCTGAGCGCTGAGGATTCCCTGGAAAAACTGGGAGAGAAAATCCGCGATCTGACCAGCACCGTCTACGGATTGGTCCATAATGCAGGGGTGGAATATTATCAGCATTTTGAAAACAACGAACCTGAAGATGTAATGCGGATCCTGCGGACCAATCTACTGGCTCCGATCGAACTGACGCGCATTCTGTGGCCTGAGCTGGAACGGTCGGGTGGAGCGGTAGTATCGATTGCTTCTTTGGCCGGGAAAAAGGGAGTGGCCTACAATTCCTTGTATTCGGCGTCCAAGGGAGGATTGATTTTATGGTCCGAGGCCTTGCGGCAGGAAAAACGCAGCTCGGGAGTACGCGTCAGCGTCATTTGCCCGGGGTATATACGCGACACCGGAATGTTTCATAACGGTCGGATGCCTCCGCCCCGTCTTTTGGGCACCTCTCCACCGGAGAAAGTGGCTGAAGCCGTCTGGCAGGCCCTGGAAGGACCCGGGATGGAAATGATCGTGAATTCCGGACCGATCCGGCCTCTTTTGGCACTGAATCAGCTCTGGCCGGCCCTGGGAGATCGGATCGTTCGCTGGTTTGGGGTAGTGGATTTGAGCCGGAAACGGATCCCGTCCGCTCAATAAGAGATTTGGTTCCGGATGGACTCGATTTCCTCCCGCAGCCGACGGTCCAGACGAAAGTAAAACATGGAATG
>RFIZ01000046.1 GCA_003695105.1 Fidelibacterota bacterium | reverse complement strand
GTATATCGGTTCCACCCGGGATTTGAAACGCCGGGTAACCGAACACCGGATTGGACACACCCGATCTACGAAGCCCTATTTGCCATTACGTCTCACAGCATACGTGGCCGTGGAAAGGGAGGAGCAGGCCAGGAGATTGGAAGCCTATTTTAAGACCGGATCGGGAAAGACCATTCTCAAAAAACGAATTTTACAAACCGGAACCCCCGCAGGGGTGTAGGTTTGCCCTCTCTCTCCGCACTGCGCCCCGATGGATCGGGGTCTTCGTGCGGCAGGCCGCACTATGGAAATTCAAGCTTCGTGAGTTGGGGCTTTATAGTCAAATGTACATTGGACGTATTGGGAGGGTAGGATGTGGTACGTTTACTGTTTGGAGAATCGGGAGCGAAATTATTTGTATATCGGTTCCACCCGGGATTTGAAACGCCGGGTAACCGAACACCGGATTGGAAATACGCATTCCTACTAGCTTTCTTTCCTCGACAGTGGGTGTAGCAGGCGGGAATGGAAGTGAACCGTGGTCCCGGCAGCCTGCGAAACGACCATAAGTTTACGTTTGCCCTTGGACGGCCGCGGAAATGGCCCTAGTTTATATTTATGCAAGTGGCCCTGTTTGGTGGCACCGGCTTTATTGGACATTACATAGCCCGGGAATTGGTTGCGCAGGGAATGACTGTCCGCATTCTCACCAGACAGTCCCGTGCTTCCGCAGATCCCTACCTCCACGAGACCACCCTCATACGAGGATCGGTTTTGGATGGCGGGACGGTAGAAACCTGTCTGGCCGGGTGTGAAGCTCTGGTCTATTCGGTGGGAGTCATACGGGAATTTCCCGGTCAACTGACGTATCAGGAAGCTCATGTGGAAGGTGTGGGCACTGTGTTGGCTGCAGCCCGAAAACTGGGTGTACGCCGTGCTGTCCTCATTTCCGCTCATGGAGTGGAGAATCACCATACACCATATGAGATCACCAAAGAAGCAGGGGAACGACTCGTACGGGAGTCGGATCTGGACTGGACCATTCTGCGGCCTTCGCTTGTATTCGGTGATCCCCACGGACGCATGGAACTGGCGACCCAACTGGTGCGGCAACTGATCCGTCCCCGATTACCGCTGCCCCTCTTTTTCAGCGGTTGGAATCCCCGCCACGCCGGGTCCTTCCGGCTTACACCGGTCCAAGTGCAGGATCTGGCTCGGATCGTCCGCTGGTGTCTGGAGACTCCGGCCGAATCGGTCGGTCGTGTCTTTCCGGTGGGCGGTCCGGTTGCCTGTACCTGGAGAACTATGTTGGAGACCCTTTCCACCGTGACGGGACGGAAAAAATGGGCCTTCCCTGTGCCCGTGGGCGCCATCCGGCCCCTTGTGTGGTTGCTGGGTCGTTTTTCCTGGTTTCCCCTGACTTTGGATCAGCTCCGGATGCTAGTCAGGGGAAACACCTGTTATGACCCTGACCTCTATCTCCGGGCGGGTTTCCAGCCCCGGCCCTGGGATGAGTCTACGCTTGGCTATCTTCGGTCACCAGGGATGCCTCCGGGTACTTAAGCAGCGAAAGGAGTGCCTATGGCCGTTTTCCCCCATTCCCCACTTTCTCTCTGGCTGGACACTTATGGAGATTATCAACCCCAACCGCCCCTGAGAGGTGATCGTAAGGTGGATGTGGCCGTCATCGGCGGCGGGTTTACCGGCGTGGCTACGGCCCACGAATTGAAGCGAGCCGATCCTGGGCTCAACGTGGCCGTGCTGGAAGCCCGAACCGTGGGTTACGGCGCCAGCGGCCGTAACGGATCCTTCGCCATGACGGTGGTAGGGCTCGGGTTCGGGGTGATGGCGATGCTCCGGGGCAAAGAGTGGCTGCAGGCCGCCCACCGGTACATGATGAAGGCCGTGGACGGGCTCCAGGAATTGGTGGAAACCGAACACCTGGACTGCGACCTGATCCGCCCCGGGTTTCTGCGGGCGGCCACGACCCCGGCTTATGTGAAACGGATTCGCCATGATGTGGACCTCATGCAGGAACTGGGTTTCGACGATATCTACTGGATTGACGGGGAAGAGGTACAGAGCCGGGTGCAGTCTCCCCGCTACCTGGGCGCCATGTGGGAACCGCGACTGCTTTTGATCAATCCCGCCAAACTGGTCCGGGCGGAGCGGGACCTGGCGTTAAAGCTGGGAGCGCAGGTCTATGAAAACACTCCGGTTGAAACGGTTCATCGAAAGGCACAGTTTGTGATTACCACCCCGGAAGGATCGCTCCAGGCAGAGAAACTGGTGTTTGCCACCAATGCCTATTCCCATCTCTTCCCCGAATTGAAACGCAAACAAATCCCGGCCTTTACCTATATGATAGCCACTGAGCCCCTGGCTGCGTCCCAACTGAAGACGCTTGGATGGGCCGGTCGGGAGGGGATTGAAGACGCCCGCAACCTGATCCACTATTACCGACTTACCCCGGACAACCGTATCGTGATCGGCGGGGGACCGGTGGGCCTCACCTGGGCCAATGATCTGGCCGGTGATTCCGATCCCCAGTCCTGGGACCATCTTGAAAACCATCTGGGCTGGCTCTTCCCGGCCCTGAAAGATATCCGCATCACCCATCGCTGGGGCGGACCCTTTTCCGTCACTCTGAACCTGAGTCCGGCCCTGGGATTTGTGGGAGACGAACGGGCCGTGTATAGTCTGGGTTGCATTGGTCACGGCGTGTCCATGTCCCACCGAAACGCCAAAACAATTCGGGATCTCATCCTGGAGCGGAAGACGGAACTAACCGACAACCCCTTTCTGAATCCCAAGGTCATTCCCTGGCCGCCGGAACCCCTCCGGATGATGGCGGCGAAAGCGATCCGGGGCTATCTAAAACTGGAAGACTGGTGGAACGAGCGGGGAATTCAGGGGTGAAAAAATCGGCCGGTCAGGATGACTATCTATCAAATGTCATGAGGATGAAGATCAGTAGCGGAGGAGGGACTCGAACCCCCGACACGCGGATTATGATTCCGCTGCTCTAACCAACTGAGCTACTCCGCCAATGGGTTTTCCGGTTCAATCCCTGGATGCCGGCCAGAAAACTGCATCTGAATTCAGGGGAGAAAACCGCGGGTTTTCAACTGAAATAACGGCGGGAAAATTAGCGGAAATGTCCCGGAAAATCCAATGAAATACCATCGGTTCAGGAGGTGAATTTCATTAGGCGGTTGAAAAGGAAGTACTGTAATTTTGCCGGTCTGATTACCAGACACATTTTCCTAAACAACGTTTTTCACAGTAGGAGAAACCATCATGTATCAATCGGTTGAATCCTTCATGGATTCAGTTAAAACCAGGAATCCCGGCGAACCCGAATTTCACCAGGCCGTACAGGAAGTGGTGGAATCGCTCTGGGATTTTTTACAGGACCATCCTCATTATCTCCACAACAAAGTTTTGGAACGTCTGGTGGAACCGGAACGGGTCATCATGTTCCGGGTTCCCTGGCGGAACGACCGGGGGGAGATCATGGTCAACCGCGGTTATCGGGTGGAATTCAATTCAGCTATCGGACCTTATAAAGGTGGACTGCGTTTTCATCCTTCCGTCAACTTGAGTATCCTGAAGTTCCTGGGCTTTGAACAGGTCTTCAAAAACAGCCTGACGACTCTGCCCATGGG
>RFIZ01000045.1 GCA_003695105.1 Fidelibacterota bacterium | reverse complement strand
CAGTTCCCGATAGGTCAGGGTTCGGGGAATCTGGCCTTCCCCCTGGAAGTAGAGGGCCGGATGGTCATCCCGATAACGAAGCAGGTTTTCGGCGAAGTTCAATTGCGCTCCGGAAAACCATTGGGCTCCCGGCATGCGATGGACGTCATCCACTACGGATTCCGGCGGTACCCGGTACCTGACGTCGGAAAATTCCCACATCAGTTGCCAAAAGTCAGGAATGTGTGACACCGACCATTCATAGAGATCGGCGTACGCGGGCAGGGAAACCGAAAAACGGTTCTCTATCTGGTCCCGGAAGATAGCCATCTGAGAAGTGGTCAGGAGCTCCCGGCTGGGTTCCCATAAAATCGGTTCCATATCAGATCCTGTGTGTTACGATTGGTGAAACATCCGAGCAGTCCCCGGAATTTAGGGCGGTTTGAAGAAAGGTGCGCCGGGAAGCTGCAGGAAGGCATGCTGTGTTTCCGGAAAAAGTGGTGTAATTTTTCTCCTCTGGGAGGGAACCAATGATGTCCAAACACAACGTACAGGGAATCCGGATTTTAGGACTGTGGATCGTACTGGGTCTTCAACCGGGCTGGAGTTTCGGTTACAAGGGACACCAAATCGTGGCCCTGATCGCCGAATCTTATCTGTCTGATTCAGCCCGGTCACGTATATTGACCCTGCTGGCTCCGGACAGCGCCCGCTCCCTGGCTGATATCAGCACCTGGGCGGATGAAATCCGGGGTGACAGCACCTATGACTATGCCAAACCCTTTCACTACGTGAATCTGCCGCCGGAGGATCTCCACTATGATGCCCAACGGGATTGTCCGGGGGACGCCTGTGTCGTGGGTGCCATAGAGACCTACCGGAAGATCCTGGCCAATCCGGAAGCCAGTCAGGAGCAGAAGCGGGAGGCGCTGAAATTCCTGGTTCATTTCGTGGCGGATCTCCATCAGCCGCTCCATGCGGGACATAAGGCTGATCGGGGTGGGAATGACATTCCCGTTATTTTCAACGGAGAGGAAACCAATCTCCACCGGGTGTGGGATTACCAGATATTGGAAGAGGAAGGGCTGGAAGTTTCGGAGTTTGCCACACGGTTACGGGAAGAAATCACCACCTGGGATCGAAAGCAATGGGAAAAGGGCAGTCCGGAAACCTGGGTCGAGGATTCCGCCCGGTTGGCGGCTGAGTACGCCTATACCGTTCCGGAAAACGGCGTGATTTCCCCGGAATATATCGAAAAAGGGAAAGTGATCCTGGAAATCCAGCTCAAAAAAGCGGGAGTGCGCCTGGCCCTATTTTTGAATCAGGTTTTTGGCCCCTGACGCGTGCTCAAATTTCTCCAGCTTGGGCTGGATGACAAAGACACAGTAGGGGACGTCAGGGTGTTTTTGGAAATAGTCCTGATGGTAGTCCTCCGCCGGATAAAACCGGTCAAGAGGTTTAACCTCCGTGACGACCGGCCGGGGGAAACGACCCGAGGCATTCACCGTCCGGATCGCTGCTTCCGCCAGACGTTGTTCCTCATCGGTGGTAGTAAGGATAATGGATCGGTACTGGCTTCCCACATCGGCGCCCTGACGATCGACGGTGGTGGGATCGTGGCTCTGCCAGAATAAGTCCAGCAGTTGGTCATAGGTGATTTTCCGGGGGTCGTAGGTAATCCGGACCACTTCCGCATGTCCGGTGCGGTCGCTGCACACTTCCTGATAGGTGGGATCGGGAGTCTGCCCGCCGGCATACCCGTTGGTGACATCCACCACGCCCCGGACTTTTTCGAACATGGCTTCCAGACACCAAAAACAGCCTCCGCCAAAATAGGCCTCCCGGGTCACAGGTGGGTTGGTTGAAGAATGCATGGTTTGTCCTGAACTTAGGGTAAGGGTACTGAGTGCCAGTAGAAATAGGATTCGTTTCATGGTTGCCTCCCTACCTTAACCTGTCCTGAAAGAAAAGGTTCCGGGGTTCTTATCCGGAAAGATTGTATCCCTTCCTCAGCTGCGGTCAAACTAAATTCCGTTTTGCAGGTGGTCAATTTCGCCATTTTCAGCTAACTTATCTTCAGGTATTTATAGAATGGCACCGGAACAAACCAAACAAAGCTATCTGAATCCCCGGCATTTACTGCTGGTGATGCTCCTGGCGGTATTTTCTATCGAAGGCATCATCATGATTCTATTACCCCAGTTAGGAGTACATTCGCTCTGGACCGAAGCCCTGATCGACGGCGGACTGTTGTCGGCGGTGCTGTTTCCGGTGATTTATCTGGTGTTTTTCCGGCCGCTGGTAAATCACATTCGGGAACGGGAACGGGCGGAAGAGGCCTTGAAAACTCTGCACGGTGAGTTGGAAGAGCGGGTCCGGCAACGGACGCAGGAACTCCATCAGCTCAACAAAAGCCTGACGGAAGAAATCGAAGTACGCACCCAGGTGGAAGAAGAGTTGCGAAAACTGACTCAGGCTGTGGAGCAAAGTTCCGCGTCCATTGTGATCACGGATACCCGGGGAAGAATCGAATATGTAAATCCCAAGTTCACCCGTTTGACGGGATACACCTTTCAGGAAGCGGTGGGGAAGAACCCCCGTATTCTGAAATCGGGGTTGCAGCCGAAGTCGTTCTATGAAAACCTGTGGAATACCATCACCAGCGGAAAGGAATGGCGGGGCGAATTTGGCAATCGCAAAAAAAACGGAGAAATCTACTGGGAAAGCGCCACCATTGCTCCGGTCAAATCGGCCAACGGTAAGATCACCCATTTCGTGGCGGTCAAGGATGACATTACCCGGGAACGGGCCGATCAGGAAGCCCTGAAAAAATCGGAACAGGAGTTGCGGCAACTGACCACCAAACTCACGGACGCCAATAATCTGAAAACCCTGCTCCTGGATATTCTCACACACGACCTGAAAAATCCAGCCGGTGTTATTATGGGGCTGGCGGAAGTTCTCCGGAATCAATATCCCGGGGACGAAATGGTGGAAACGGTGTTCAACAGCAGCACCAGTCTGTTGCAGGTCATTGACAATGCCACGGCTCTGGCGGGTATTTCCATGGAAGAGCAGATTCAGCTGGAAACACTGGATCTGGTGCCCATGATTCACGAATCGGCCCGGGAATTCGAGTCCATTCTCCAGGCGAAAGGGCTGACGCTGGAATTCGACCTGCCGGAACGGCTCTTGGCGGAAGCCAACCCCATCCTGGCGGAAGTATTCAAAAATTATCTCAGTAATGCCATCAAGTATGCCGCCGAAGGAAAAACGTTTTTATTCCGGGGATCCGTAGAAGATTTCTTGATTGAAGTGGCCCTGGTGGATTACGGCCAGACCATCCCGGAAGCGGACCGGGAAAAGATATTCACCCGCTCGATCCAGTTGGAAAACGGCCACCGGAAGGGACGGGGTCTGGGACTGGCGATTGTACGGAAAATTGCAGAAGCCCACGGTGCGGTAGCGGGAGTGCGCCCCAATGAGCCCACCGGGAACTGCTTCTTTTTGCAAATTCCGGAATCAGGGAAACCCGGACAATGATTTCACTCGGGCAACCACGATCGGGTTCGACGGGCGGGACCGGAAAAAACTTGACTTAAATCGACGGGTGAACGTACACTTTCCGTCGAGACGGAAAGATTTCTCACCCTTCAGTATCACCATTTACTCACAAGGAGGATAACATGGCAGAAGTTGTCAAGCAAACTGGCGTATCGAAAGAAAAAGGGTATCTGTATTACCTCGGGAAAGACGGCAATGTATGGCGTACCAAGATGGCCCGTGCCGGCAAAGGCGGAGGGAATCCTGAAAAAGTAGCCGATGCCGGTGTCCAACGGGAAGCTGGATACTTGTATTTCATCGATAAAAACGGGAATGTCTCCCGCGCCAAGATGGCCCGCGGTAGAAAGTAATCGGGAGGTAATGCCCTGAAAGGTCTTCATCCGAAGACCTTTTTTTTTTGCCTGAACTTCCTGTAACTTGCCCGCCTTATGGCGACACAGGCAACCACATTTGCCACCGTGAGGCAGGCGGTGGCAGGGAGTCTCCTTTTGCTGTGGACCGGATGTACCGATTTGGGAACCGGACCCGATCCGGCCCTGCAGGCTCCCGAACCTCCCGTTTCCTTTTCCCAGGAAATTTTCCCCGTTTTTCAGGACCATTGTATTTCCTGCCATGGCCTGAACGGCGATTTGAGCCTGGAACGCTATGAATATCTGATGGCGGGAACCAGTATCCATGGGCCGGTAGTCCTGCCGGGGAACGGGAAAGGCAGTCTCCTGGTGCGGGTTCTCCGGGGAGAAGCCCTGCCGGTGATTCCGCGCATGCCCCTGGGATTGCCTCCCCTGGACGACGAAACAATCGGTCGCATCGAACTCTGGATCGACCAGGGAGCCAAAAACAATTGAAAGTCCTGCCGCTCCTGGTTTTGTGCCTCGAATCCCTGGTGCTGGCGGTGCCCCGGTATGCGTTGTTGAACGGGACGTCCTGTTCTCACTGTCATGTCGATCCCGCCGGAGGCGGCATTCGCACCGAACACGGCATCGACATCGTCAGCCAATTGGAACTGCCCTGGACACCGAAAGCGACTACGTACACGGGAGCCCTGGGCCAACATCTCCGCATGGGGGGCGATCTGCGCTTTTTGACTTATTCCTACCCGGACACGGGCAGGCTTTCCCGCCAGACACTTATGTTTCCCATGCAAATGGACGCCTATCTGATCTGGGACAGTCGGGACGGACTGACGGCCAGTCTGGAACAGGACCTGGGGTCCCGTCAAGGACGGTTCTGGATCCGTCAGGCCTGGGGACGCTATAGCCTGCGTGCCGGCATTTTTCAACCGGACTTTGGCTGGAAACTCCCGGATCATACGGCCTTCATCCGGGCCGGCAACTCCCGGCCGCGTTTTGGACTGCCCCGGGAGGGACTCCCCTTTCAGCAACGGGTCTATCCCGCCGGAGTGGAAGGAGCCTGGCAATCCGGACGCACACGGTTGGTTCTGGCCCTGACCAACGGCTTCCTCACCGGGAAAAACCTGCAAAACGGCCGGTCGGAGACCTGGAATCAAAAAGCCAGAAGTCTCAAAATCGAGCGGGTATTGGGCCGGGGTCCGCTCCGGGGCCTGGCGGCCGTTTCGCTGGTGAAAGAAGGCAAGGCATCCCTGGCCGGGATCCAGGGTGGCTGGAATTGGGGCTGGTGGACCTGGCTGGGGGAAGCCGACCGCATGCTCAATGTGGAGCCGGGTGTGCCATCCCTGGCCACCTACTCCCGTCTCCTGCTGAGCCCCCATCAGGGACTGGAGGGCAGCCTCACCTGGGAATTCTTCGATCATGACATTCGTTACGCGAATAACGCTCTCAACCGGTTGTCGGTGGGGATCAACTGGACACCCGTGCCCTTTCTGGAAATCGTCCTGGAAAACCGCTGGTTCCGGACGGAGGCCGGGACGCAACGACCGGAGACCCTACTGCTCATTCATAGCTGGTTTTAACACACCTTGGAGGTTCTATGCGACTATTCATCCTGACGCTGCTGCTGACTTTGCCCTTGTGGGGACAAACGCCGGTGAAAAATGTTCAGGTGCTGCCGTACAAGACGGTGGAAGAAATCAAACCGTTCATGAAGGGTATGGCCCAGTCCCTGGGCATGAAATGCCGGGATTGCCATGATTTGAACGATAAAGCCCTGGACACGAAAAAGAAACGGATCGCCCGGGAAATGATGAAAATGGTCCGGACCATCAATGGGGAAATCCTGCCGGCGATCCCTGTCGAAGATCGTATTTCCTGCTGGACCTGCCACCGGGGAAAACACGAACCGGAAGAAAGAGAATAACCCACTCCGGCCGGAGGGGTTCCGGCCGATGATTCCACCTGTCCCCGGGTCATGACGCCCTGAGGGGAAAAAGAACTCGCACCGGGGAAAAAAGGCCGGTAATTTTATCCAAATGGTACGGCCGGCATTGAATCTCATATCTCTCAGAACCTGGCTGACAGGGGTGTTGGTCCTGCCTCTGTTCGGCCAGATCCGGCCGGTGATTTCCAGCATTGAGGTGGTGGGAAATGAACATACCCGGGATTATGTCCTGTATCGGGAAATTCACCATCCCACCGGAGCGCCCCTGGATTCTGCCCTGGCGAAAGAAGACCGGGATCGGTTGTTCAATCTCGGCATTTTCGCCGATGTACACTGGCGGGTCGTTCCAGAGGATTCGGGACAGGCCCGGCTCCAGTATCTGGTGGTGGAATCCTGGCGGTTTCTGCCGGGGGGGATTCCGGTGTACGACGAAAAAACCGGCTGGTCCTTTTCCGGGGGACTGATTGTCAACAATTTCCGCGGTCGCAACGAAGTGTTATCCATCGGCGGCTCGCTGGGCGGTGTGAGGACCTTCGACATCACGTTTTCCGATCCCTGGATTCTTGGAGATCATGTTTCCGTCACGGCCGAATTCGGAAAATCCATCGAGGACATGCAGTATTTGCCTTTTGAAAAGACGGTGTATTACGGGCGACTGAGTATCGGGAGGTATGCGGGATATACCCATAAATTTTTCGGGAAGTTGGAAGGAGTCCGGGCCCGGTTCGCGGCCCGCGTCGGTACGGATCGTACCCTGGACTGGGTCGGTGTCACCGGGCAATATCAGTACGATACCCGCGATGTGTACAAAGATCCCACCCGGGGTTGGAACGGCGCCCTGTCACTGACTCCGGTCTTTCTGCGGGATGAAACGCCGTTTCTCATTCAAATCGCTTCCCTGAGCAGATACACGACCTTAATCCCGGGTCCCAAACCACTGGTCATGGGCAACAATGTTTCTCTGGAATGGATTGCCGGGACTGAGGACAGCCTTTGGGTGGACTACCTGGGGGGATCCAATACCGTACGGGGTTTCCGGGTTCCCACGGCTGAGATGTATCTGACCCGCTCGGCCCAAGAACGCTTCGGTCTGGTTTTGCTCTGGACCAGTCATGAGTTCCGGAAGGTGGTGATTCCCCATCGGGTGCTGGGAGCCAATTCGGAATGGGGTCTCACGGCCGTGGCCTTTTTTGACCTGGGGTATGCAGCGAACGAATGGTCAGGCCTCGCCTGGAATCGGCCCTTACTGGGCGCCGGGTTCGGAGTGCGGATTCCGTTCCCGATTTTGGAGGTCCTGAGGCTGGACTGGGGCTGGGGTCTCGATCAGGGACGGATCGAAGGTCCCACGGTGCATTTCGCTTTCCAGCAGAAATTTTAAGCTTTTTTCCGGAATAGCATGGCTTTTTCAAAGCGGTTTTCAGTTCCGGCCCGCAATCGACTGATATTGCTCCGGTGGGTATAGATGATGAACCACGGGACCAGCAGGGAAAACACCAGCAACGACATGGACGGCGGCTCCATACCTGTCAGGGGCGGGAGAAGGAGCAGGAAAAGGGGGAGGGATGCGGCGGCAGACATGGAACTTACCGATACATAACCGGTGGTGATCAGGACCAGGACGAACACCAGCAGACAGAGGGGCAATACCAGAGGAAAGAGACCGATCAGCATACCAGCCAGGGTTCCGACCCCCTTGCCGCCTTTAAATCCGGCGAAAATGGTATACGTATGCCCCAATACGGCCGAAAATCCGCAGATCAGTTGTACCACACCCAGATCGGGAATCGGTTGCCGGCCGTAGAGCCAGAGGGCGTAGCCCCCCACCGGAAGCCAGCCCTTGAAAATATCCACGATGACGACCACCAGGGCCGGTTTCCATCCCAGTACGCGAAATACGTTGGTTCCGCCGGCATTGCCGCTTCCGTGTTCGCGGATATCGATTCCCCGCAGCACTTTTCCGGCAAGGATACTGGTGGGAAAGGAACCGGTCAGATAACTCAGAAAGATCAGTCCTCCCAAGGTAAGCCATTCCGTGGTCATGATTCGTCCTCCCTGATATGAAAGGCAACGCCCAGTGCTCCGGGACCGGCATGAACGCCCAGAGCCGGGCCGATGGTGGAAAGAAACGTACGCTCCTGACCCATTTCCCGGGCAAACAGTTCCTGTAAGGCCTCGCCATCGTGCCGGCAGTCGGCATGGACGATTCCAACCTGCACCTGTTTCCCAGCGGGTATCTTGTCCCGTACGAAACGAAAGAGTCGTTTCACCCGATGTCGTCTCCCCCATAAGGTTCCGGCCGGGACCAGAGCCCCTTCGGGAGACACGGTCAGGATCACGTACAGCCCGAGCCAGGAAGTAATTTTTTGTTTGGACCGGGGCACCCGCCCGCCCCGCACCGCATATTCCAGCGTATCCAGCAGAACGTAAATGTGCGTGTTTTTCACAGCGCGTTGAATGCGGGTCATGGTTTCATCGAAGGAAGCGCCACTTTCGATGGCGCGGGCAGCCTCCAGAACAACCAGTCCGATGCCGACCGAGAGGGTATTGGCGTCCACCAGACCGATGGGAAATTCCGGTAAACTGGCGGATGCGGTCTGGGCCGATTGATAGGTGCCGCTGAGTTTCTGGGGCAGATGGATGGACAGAGCCGAATCGTAATGGGTGGCCAGAAACTGGTACTGCCGCCGGAAATCTCCCGGTGTGGGTTGAGAGGTTTTGGGATGGTGGGGATTGGTCCTGAGTTCGGACCAGAATTCATCGATGGTCAGGGTCACTTTGTCTACGTAATGTTTGTCACCGAAACTCAGTCGGACCGGAACCTGGTGGATCCGGTATCGGTCGATATATTCCTCCGGCAGATCGGACGTGGAATCCACGACCAGAGCAATGGAGTGCCGGGCATCGTGGGCATCGGCCTGCTGCTGGTGCATGTCATCCACCTTTTCACCGGTTACGGTCCCGTAGGCGCGACAGGTATCGAAAGCGCGGGCCGGATCATTGGTGTGGAGATGCACTTTGGCTTTGGTTTTGGTCCCGGCAATGACGATACTGTTCCCCAGTTCATTCAGGTGGGCCTGCAGCTCGGGCCGGTTGATGGCGTTGCCCAGAATCAGACATTCGGTACAGTAGCGATATTCACCCTCCGGTTCGGCTCCCTTTTGCTCCTGGTCCCGGATCCGGGGTTCCGAGGCGGCCAGGAGAACACCCCGCTCGATATAGTCCTGAATGCCTTCCAGCAGATCCACGAATCCCCGGGCTCCGGCATCCACCACCCCCGCCTGGGCCAGGACTTCCAGCTGTTTGGGCGTATCCTCCAACGCCTGGCGGGCCCGGTCCAGGGCCGTGGCCAGAATTTCGGCAAAATCATTGACCCTTTGGGCCAAATGGTGAACCGAATTGGCCCATTCTTTCAACACCGTAAGAATCGTGCCTTCCCGGGGACTGACCAGGGCTTCATAGGCGAAGGCTTTCGCGGTTTGCACGGCCCGGGCGAACTGGCGGGTGTCAATCTGGAGATGTCCCCGGATTCCTTCGGCAAAACCCACCAGAAACTGAGCCAGGATCGCTCCCGAATTCCCGCGGGCTCCGTCCAGAGCCGCATCGGCTACCACGGCGGACATGTCTTCGATATTGGACTGGACCCGGGAGGCGATCTTTTCTTCGATCGTAGTGAGCGTGAAGGCCATATTGGTGCCGGTATCACTGTCTGGCACCGGGAAAACGTTGATCTTATTCAGGTATTCTTCCCGGGAGACCACCCGGCGAATGCCCGCCGTCAGGGTACGGTAGAGTCGGATGCCGTCGATGTATTCAATCGCCATGGGAAGTCGCCTCTCCGGAAGGCACCTCATGGGAAACAGGAGCCAGCATGCCGCCGCTGATGATGGCTTTCAAGCCCTGTTCCACATCCATTTGAGCCGGGATGGTTTCGTCTTTGGGAATCATGATAAAAAAACCGGAAGTGGGATTGGGAGTCGTGGGAACGAACAGGTGTGTGTATTCCTTCCCGTCCGCGTTCCGGCTCTCCCCGGTTACAAAGGCCAGAGTCCAGGTCCCTTCCCGGGGGTATTGAATATAGACCACCGAGCGGAAATTCCGACT
>RFIZ01000044.1 GCA_003695105.1 Fidelibacterota bacterium | reverse complement strand
GTTCCAGATAGGAAATCACCTTTTCATCGTGGGTGGAAAACAGGAACGTCGTGCCCAGGTTCCGGTTCAGTTGCTGCATGGTTTGCAGGATGTGATGGGAATTTTCCGAATCCAGGTTGGCGGTCGGTTCATCGGCCAGCACGATGGGCGGCTCCTTGACCATGGCCCGGGCGACCGCCACCCGTTGAGACTCCCCCCCGCTCAACTGGTTTGGTTTCGACCGGGCCTTGTCCGTCAGGCCGACCCACTCCAGGGCCTGTTCCACTTTCCGCTTTCGTTCTGCCGCCGGAAGTTTCAGCAGGAGCAACGGCAGTTCCACGTTCTCGAACACCGTGTAGACCGGTAACAGATTATAGGTCTGGAAAATGAATCCCAAACTTTCATTCCGGATCCGGGCCGACTCCCGCCCGTTCAGTCCCACCACCGACCGGCCCAGAAGCCGCACATCTCCGGACGTGGGCGCGTCCAGCGTTCCGATCAGGTTCAGGAGGGTGGTTTTCCCGGACCCGGAGGGTCCCACCACACCGGCGAATTCCCCCGGTTGAAAGGTGAGATTGATATCCTGTAATGCCGTAAAAAAACTTTTCCCCATCGGATACTGCTTTACCACCTTGGAGAGGGTGATCAATGCGTCTGCCATAGAAGATTCCTTTTATCCATGATTGAAAATGAGCGCCAGATAGAGGCCATCCGAAAATGGAGCTCCGCTGGGCAACCGGTCCAGGGAACCGGTGTGGTGAATCCAGCCCAGATACACGATCCAGGCATCCAATACCCGTTGCCAACTCCAGGTGGACACGGTCCAGCCTGCCGCCGAATTTCGATAGGTGAGCCACGAAAGGGTATCGGTAAAATTGACCGGCAGGCGGACATCCACGGCCATGACCCGAAGACGGGACCGGGGATCCGTCCAGGATCCCAGCCGTTCCTGGAAGGATTCGACCGCCACCGTCACACCGCTCCAGAGGGGCAGGGTGTAATCACCGCCGACGGTAAGGAAATACTCCTGATTGCCGGGAAAATTCCCGGAATAATCGCGCCGGTTTTCCACCCATTCGAACCAGAGCCCGGGACCCACATCCACCGCGCCGTCGAAGGCCAGCCGCCATTCCTGGGCGGCCGAGTCGATCGCGCCGGGTGCGGCGCCGATCTGACGGTGATGGAAGGTGATCCCCCAGTCACCGCCGCTGGAAATCAGCCAGCGCCCGCCGTACTCCGGAGTTTTCCCCCGGCCGGGAATCGACTCCAGTCCCCGTAAGTCCCTCGAATTTTCCAGCAGCCAGATCCGGGTCACCGAACGCATACCATAGGCATCCAGGCGAAGGCCCTTCACCCCGTTGGTCAACTGGAGGGGATCAGTGGGGTCGATGGCATCGAACCAGCGAAGGGAACGGAGGTAACGACCGGGACCGAAATTGATCTGCTGGAGTCCGCCCTGGAGATCCCAGGTGTCTCCTCCGGTGCGGAGCAGGGCGCGGTACCAGCCGGCCGTGGGCTGAGAGCCGTCCCCGGTAACGGGCCAGTCCAATTGACCCGTCAAATCGGCGTTGACGAAACCCCAGGGAAGGGGATACCCCAGTTGCAGCTGGGGCAAATATTTCAGACCTGTCGTGGTGGTGGAACGATCGGAGGTCTGATAGCGGGAAAAGAGGACCTGTCCCTGAAAGCGGACGCCCGCTCCCGCTAGGCTGATGGCCAGAACCCAGCCAATGGCAACGGATGTCCGTTCAGTTCCGGACCGGCGGGGAGATACCATAGAACAGAAATTCCGTCAATTCTGCGATGAGGGTGGCTTTGTCGGAATACAAGCGTTGCAGGTCCGGATCCCGATACATGTCCTGAAACCGGTTCATCAGGTATTCCAGCAATTCCATGGACAAAGACGGCCGGATCCTTCCCTGTTGCTGCTCGGCCGCGAAAGCCGCCAAAATTTCCTGCTGAAATTCCCGGGACATTTCCACCAATTGTTGGTATATCGATGGATCGCCGGTGGCCAGGTCCTGCAACAGTTGTTCTCCAAAGCGGGCGCTGGACTTGTTCTTTTCCACCAGCATCTGTTGTACCTTTTCCCGAAAGGGCAGCGGAGATTCCATGATGGACCGGAACCGTTGCCGGCTCCATTCCAGTTCGTCCTTCAGCAGGGACTGAAGCAAATCCTGCTTGTTTTGATAATACTTATAAAAGGTCACTTTGCTCACTCCCGCCTGACGGGAGATGTCTTCCACCGTCACTTTTCTCCAGCCAAAACGACGAAACAATTCCCACCCGGCCTGTTTCAATTTGTCCGCTGTCGCCGGAAGTGAAGTGGTACTGCCTTTACGATTCATATCAAATTTTACACATTTCGTAAACCCATTTCCAATATGTAATCCAATTTTCCGGCCGAACGGGCAGGAATTCCTGCCGGGGAAACGGGACCGGCACCGGTGGCGGACGAATGCTGAAAATTGGATGTATTTATCCAGTTTTCTCGTCGAGAAACGGAGAAAAAAATCTCTTCGAAAGGGAAAAGCACGCTTGCTTTGGTAAAGGTTGTACTTGTAATCTTGCGCCACTTATTTTTGTGAATCCGTATCAATAACCAAAGCGAGGACGAGGCCCGGATTACTCTGGCAGACTGACTGCATGGCGCAACTGTTTCCCAAATGGACGAACCGTTTACCCCTCCTGATTGTGGCAGGGCTCCTGATTGTTGCCGTTGGGCTGATGGGATTGATCTGGTATTACGGTTCTCCCTGGTATACGGATGTGGGCTACCGTCCCGAACAGCCGGTGCCCTATAGCCATAAACTCCATGCCGGGGATTTGGGTATCGACTGTCGTTACTGCCATGTAGCGGTGGAAAAATCGGCTGTGGCCAGTGTACCGCCTACCCAAACCTGCATGAATTGTCATCGACTCATCAAACCGGACAGCGAAAAATTGCGTCCCATCCGGGAGAGCTGGGAAACCGGTACCCGGATGCAATGGATTCGGGTCCACAAGATTCCCGATTATGCCTATTTCAATCACAGTGCCCATCTCCGGGGCGGGATCGGGTGCGAAACCTGTCACGGGAATATCGCCCAAATGGAAGTGGTCCAACAGGTACAACCCCTCAGCATGAGTTGGTGTGTTTCCTGCCACCGCAATCCTGCGCCTTATCTGCGCCCGTTTGACCAGTTGACGACCATGGGATGGACGCCTCCGGACAACCAGAACGAAGTGGGACAGCGGTATATGCAGGAGCGGAACATCCATCCCCCCACCGATTGCGCCGGGTGTCACCGATGAAAAAGAATCTGCCTGCTACTCCCCGGGACCGGTACTGGCGCAGTCTGGAAGATATGGCCCAGACGGAAGAATTCCGGCGTTTTGTGGAAAATGAATTTCCGGAAGGGACCCTGGAGATGAGCTCCCTTTCCCGCCGGTCCTTTCTATCCCTCATGGGAGCTTCCCTGGCCCTGGCCGGGTTGGCCGGATGCCGGCGTCCCGTAGAAAAAATCATTCCCTACGTGGGTGCCCCGGAAGATATTCTGCCGGGAATCCCCCTGTATTATGCCTCGGCGCTCCCCCTGGGGCTGGATGTCCGGGGTGTGGTGGTGGAAAACCACGAAGGGCGCCCCACCAAATTGGAAGGAAACGAACTCCACCCCTCCTCCGGCGGCAAGGCCGATGTGTGGACCCAGGCGGCAATCCTGGGCCTCTATGACCCGGACCGGTCCCAGCGGCCGGTACATTTCGGGCAGGAAATGCGCTGGTCCGATTTTTACGGTGTCTGGGAACAATTTCGTCAGGACCTGAGGGCCCATCAGGGATCCGGTGTAGCTTTCCTCAGCAGCTCTTCCAATTCTCCCACGCTGATCCGTCTCCGACAGGAAATTCTTTCGACCTATCCACAAGCCCGCTGGTTCACCACCGAACCCGTCAGCGATCACGCCATTCGGCAGGGGGTGCGCCAGGCCACCCGAAAACGGGTGCAACCCCGCTATTCTTTCGACAAGGCACGGGTCATTTTGTCCCTCGATGCCGATTTTCTGCTGACGGAACGGGACGCCGTCCGCAACGCCGCCGGCTTTGCCCGGGGACGCCGGGTGGAGACGGAACAGGATGAAATGAATCGTCTGTATGTGGTGGAAAGTTCCCTGACCGTCACCGGCGGAATGGCAGACAACCGCTACCGGATTCCTTCGTCCCTGATAGGCGCTTTCACCGCCGAACTGGTGTATCAGCTCCAGTTCCTGGGGCTGGAACTGCCGGTGGTGGAAGCGGTGCTGGACTACCGTAACAGCGGACTGGACCAGAAATGGATTCAGGAAGTCGCGATCGATCTGATTCAGAATCAGAAACGCTCCCTGGTGGTGGCCGGGCGCCACCAGCCTCCCCAGGTCCATGCCCTGGTGGCGGCCATCAATGATGCGTTGTGGAACACCGGCGAAACCGTTCAATATTACGGCACCGACGATTTCCTGCTGGACGCACCGGAAAGCCTGTCTCAGTTGAAGCAGGCGCTGCATTCCGGCGAGGTGGAAACGGTCGTGTTACTGGACACCAACCCGGTGTATACCGATTCGGGGACATCACCCTTCCGGGAGGCCCTGCGCCAGGCCAAACACAGTTATCACCTGGGGCTTTACCGGGATGAAACCGGCGCCGCCTGCGAATGGCATGTTCCCCTGGCCCATCCCCTGGAAATGTGGGGCGACGCCCGGGACATCGATGGCACGGTCAGTATCATTCAACCCCAGATTCGACCGTTGTTTGAGGCCCCGTCTTCCCTGGAGGTGCTGGCCCGGCTGCTCGATCCCAACCGGACGTCGGGTCACGAAGAGGTGCGGGCCACATTCCGGGCTCATTTCAGTCCCTCCGAAGCCGTTTGGAACCGGGCGTTGCATGACGGCGTGGTCCCTGACAGCACCGTCGATCCTGTTCCGGTCAAAATCCGTCATCCCCGGTTGATCGCCGCTGTGCGGGGAAACCCGTTTCCGTTCCCGGCTCAGGTTCAGGATCAACTGGAATGCCTTTTCCGGGTCTCTCCCTCCGTCTATGACGGACGCTTTGCCAACAACGGCTGGCTCCAGGAATTGCCGGATCCGGTCACCAAGCTTTCCTGGGACAACGCACTGTTGATCAGCCGCCACCTGGCTGAGACTTATGGTCTGGAACGGGGCGACGTGGCGGAAGTATCGGTAGGCGGCCGGTCTCTGGAACTACCCGTATGGATCGTACCCGGTCAGGCCGATCGTACCTTGACCCTGGAACTGGGATACGGCCGCACCGCCGCCGGTCGCATTGGAAACGGAGTCGGGGTCAACGTCTATCCTCTCTACGCTGAATTGGGTCCCTTGTACTCCGGACCGGTCCGGCTCCGGAAAACCGGACAGCGCCTGACGCTTGCCTGTACCCAGGATCACCACGGTTTGGATACGGAGAAGCTGGCCCGGGAAGCCATCCAGAAGCGGTTACCCGCCATTTACCGGGAAGCGACGCTGGAGGAGTACCGCCGGAACCCGGATTTCGTCGAAGAGGCGGTCGAGCATCCGCCCCTGAAATCCCTCTGGGAAGAACCGGACTATTCCCAGGGCCCCCAATGGGGTATGTCCATTGATTTGACCGTCTGCACGGGCTGCAATGCCTGCACCATTGCCTGCCAGAGTGAAAACAATATTCCCATCGTCGGAAAAGAACAGGTGGAACGGGGCCGGGAAATGCACTGGATGCGCCTGGACCGTTACTACCGGGGTGATTTCGATGATCCGGAAATGGTCATCGAACCGGTGGCCTGTCAACAGTGTGAAAACGCCCCCTGTGAACAAGTCTGTCCGGTGGGCGCCACTTCGCACACTCCCGACGGTCTCAATGCCATGGCCTACAATCGTTGTGTCGGCACCCGCTATTGCTCTAACAATTGTCCCTATAAGGTCCGGCGCTTCAACTTCTACAATTACACCAAGGACACCCCTGAGATTGTCAAGATGGCCATGAATCCGGAGGTGACGGTACGCTTCCGGGGAGTCATGGAAAAATGCACCTATTGCGTCCAGCGGATCAATCGGGTGAAAATCGATTCCAAAAACGAACACCGGGCGATTCGTGACGGGGAAATCAAAACGGCCTGTGAACAAACCTGCCCGACGGATGCCATCGTTTTCGGGGATATCCGCGACCCGGAAAGCCGCGTGTCCCGGGT
>RFIZ01000043.1 GCA_003695105.1 Fidelibacterota bacterium | reverse complement strand
ATCCTGTCATGAATACATCCGATCAAGCAGCGGTTTGGATCCGGCGCTGGCTCGCCGCGGGAGTTGTCCTCGTGCTCCTGATGGTGGTCATCGGGGGCGTGACCCGGCTGACGCATTCCGGCCTGTCCATGGTGGAGTGGAAGCCGATCCTGGGAGTGGTCCCGCCATTGAACCGGCAAGACTGGTCCGAAGCCTTTCATAAATACCAGCAATACCCGGAATTTCAACAAAATCATCCTACCATGACCCTGGGGGAATTCAAGGGCATCTATTTCTGGGAATATCTGCACCGACTGGTGGGACGACTCACAGGAATCGTCTTCCTGGTTCCTCTGGGGGTTTTCCTGTTCCGAAACTGGCTCTCCAGGCTGGTCAAACGGCGGGTGGCCTGGATGTTCTTGCTGGGCCTGCTCCAGGCATTCGCCGGCTGGTTCATGGTCAAAAGCGGTCTGGTCGATCGTCCTGATGTGAGTCATTATCGGCTGGCTTTGCATCTGATCTTGGCCCTGGCGCTCGTGACCGTCATCTATCGGACCTGGCTGGATATGCGGCAGGTGCCCCGGCAGGGATCCCACACATCCCTGTCGGTCTGGGTACGGAGTCTCCTGGGACTTGTCCTGCTGCAAATGATCTACGGCGCCTTTACCGCCGGACTGGACGGAGGGATTGGATACAACACCTTTCCCCTCATGAATGGCTCCTGGTTGCCGGCCGGGTCCCAGGCGCTGCATCCGATCTGGAAAAATTGGATCGAACAACCGCACATGGTACAATTCATCCATCGCACACTGGGATGGCTGAATCTCTGCGGGATCCTGGCCTTCTTTTTTGTTTCCCGGGATTTAGCGGGCCCTTCCCTCGCCGGGAGACTTCGTCTGGCGGTGCTGATCTGGGCCGGCGCCCAGTTCTCGCTCGGCGTAGCCACCCTGCTCCTGGTAGTACCGGTCCCGGTTGCGGCTATGCACCAGTTGGGAGCCTTCCTGTTGTGGCTGCTGTTGATCACCCTTGAGTGGAGTCTCCGGCTGGCGCCCGGTCCAAAATCGGAGCTGGACACAGCCCAGGAAGAGGCCTGATGGAATGGGGACAACCCAACCGGATTCAGGCGGGACAGAACCCGGTTTCCCCGCCTCAATGGGTTGAGAGTTGACCTGACTTTTCCGTAAATTTTCCACTTCATCATGAGTGTCATTTTCATTCTGATTGGCGCCAGTTTACTCCTCGCAGTCGGGTTTTTGCTGGCGTTTCTGTGGGCAACCCATTCTGGTCAATTCGACGATGGTGTTACACCCTCCATCCGTATGTTGATGGACGATAAACAGCCTTCCAAAAAGACAAAGTAAAGGGGATCGAAATGGCGGTTGAGACCTTTCGTTACGACAACAGGATCGTAAGGCAATTTGCCCTGGCCAGCATCTTTTGGGGCGTCATTGCCTTTCTGGTGGGTATTATGGTGGCGCTGGAGCTGGTATTTCCGGAACTTAATATGCGGTTGGCCTGGCTTTCTTTCGGACGCATCCGTCCCCTCCATACCAATGCCGCTATTTTCGCCTTCGTCGGGAATGGCATCTTCATGGGGACCTACTATTCCATCCAACGTCTGCTGAAAACCGACCTGTTCAGCCGGACCCTGGCCAAAATTCATTTCTGGGGCTGGCAGCTGATCATCGTCTCTGCCGCCCTGACGCTGCCCCTGGGTGTTACCATGGGGAAAGAATATGCGGAACTGGAATGGCCCATCGATATTCTGATCACCGTGGTGTGGGTCCTGTTCGGGATCAATCTCATCGGTACCATTCTGAAGCGCCGGGAGCGGCACATGTACGTGGCGATTTGGTTTTATATCGCCACTTTCTTCACCGTGGCGATTCTCCATGTCGTCAACAGCATCGAACTCCCGGTATCGTTTCTCAAATCCTATCCGGTCTACGCCGGTGTACAGGATGCCCTGGTGCAGTGGTGGTACGGCCACAATGCGGTGGCCTTTTTTCTGACGACGCCTTACCTGGGATTGATGTACTACTTCCTACCCAAGGCGGCGGAACGCCCCGTGTTCTCTTACCGTTTGTCCATCGTCCATTTCTGGGCATTGATTTTCATCTATATCTGGGCCGGTCCCCATCATTTGCTGTATACAGCGCTGCCGGACTGGGCCCAGAGTCTCGGTACCGTCTTTTCCGTCATGCTGATTGCTCCCAGTTGGGGCGGGATGTTGAACGGTTTGCTGACCCTGCGGGGGGCGTGGGACAAAGTCCGCCAGGATCCAATCCTGAAATTCATGGTGGTGGCGGTTACGGCCTATGGAATGGCGACTTTTGAAGGGCCCATGATGTCCATCAAATCGGTGAACGCCCTCACCCATTACACCGACTGGGTCATCGGTCATGTGCATATCGGCACCCTGGGCTGGAACGGTTTGCTCACGTTCGGCATCCTGTACTGGCTGATTCCGCGTCTCTATGGGACCAAACTGCATTCCGTCAAGCTGGCCAATGTCCACTTTTGGGTCGCCACTCTGGGAATTATTTTTTATGCCATTCCCATGTACTGGTCGGCCATCACTCAGGGACTGATGTGGAAACAGTTTACCCCGGAAGGCTTGCTCCAGTATCCTAATTTCCTGGAAACGGTGCGCCAAATCATTCCTATGTATGCCATCCGGGCTTTCGGAGGCACGTTGTATATTCTTGGAGCCCTGATCATGGTCTACAACCTGGTGAAGACCGCCCGGTCGGGCGAATTCGTGCCTGAGGTGGAGGCCCAAGCCCCCGCGCTGGAAGGTCCGCCGGCTCCATTGGGGAAAAAAGAATACTACCACCGTTGGATCGAACGCCGGCCGGTGCAGTTTTTCCTGGCCGCCTTTGTGGCTGTCCTCATTGGCAGTCTGTTCGAACTGATCCCCATGTTTCTGATTAAAAGCAACGTTCCCACGATTACCAGTGTGAAACCGTACACGCCTCTGGAACTCCAGGGCCGCGATGTCTACATATCTGAAGGGTGTTATGTCTGCCATTCCCAGATGATCCGACCCTTCCGGTCCGAAACCGAACGATATGGAGAGTATTCCAAAGCCGGGGAATTCGTCTATGACCATCCCTTCCAGTGGGGCAGCAAACGGACGGGACCGGATCTGGCCCGGGTGGGGAGGAAATACCCTGACGCCTGGCATTACAACCATTTGCTGGACCCCCGGGCCGTCTCTCCCGGATCGATCATGCCGGCCTACCCCTGGTTGGCTGCTTCCCGGGTCGATTTGTCCTCAACACCCCGGAAAATCCGGGCCATGCAGAAACTGGGAGTTCCCTATCCGGAAGGATTCGACCAGCAGGCCAATCAGGAGTATAAACAACAGGCGGAAGCCATCGTGAAAGGTCTGGCCGAGATGGGTGTTCCCGATGCCAAATGGAATAGTAAACTGGTAGCCCTGATCGCCTATCTCCAGAGACTGGGTACCGACATCCGTCCGGTGGAGAACTGAGATGTTTACGCATTTGTTTGAACGAATAGACGGGATACATATTTATCCCATCACGGCCATGGTCTTTTTTTTGGTGGCTTTTGGGCTGGTGATACTGGGAGCCTGGTCCCTGAAACAGAAGGAAACGGAATACATTCGTCATCTGCCTCTGGAATCAGCCGGAGGTAAGGAGGGGAAAGAAGAATGACAGCCAAAGTGAAAGATGTATTGTTAGATCATAATTACGACGGTATTCAGGAACTGGATAACGATCTGCCTCCCTGGTGGCTGTATCTGTTTTATTTTACCATCGCTTTTGCCTTCGTTTACCTGATGTACTATGAGGTTTTGCGGATCGGTCCCACATCGGCGGAGGAATATGCCCTGGAAATGAATCCCCGGCTGGAGCTGACCCGGGAAGCATCGGCCGGTCATCTGTTCCGGTCACCCTATACCACCTCTCAGGTCGATCTGACTCCCCGGATGCGGAAACAACTCGCCCATTATGTGGGAGAAGAGGTTCCCTTCGGCATCCTGATTGCCGAAGCCAAGCGGAAAGCCACACCGGAACAACTGGAAAAATTGAATGCTGCCTTTCCCGGTGAAGAATTCGGTACGATGGTGGCGCCGGTTGAGACCGCCGCTCCCGAACCGGAGGCTCCCGTGGAACGACTGACCGCCGCTGAAGATATCGAAAAAGGTCACCAGATCTTTCTGAAAAACTGTATTGCCTGCCACGGTCCGGACGGCGGCGGGGGCATCGGTCCCAACCTGACGGATGAGTACTGGTTGCATGGCGGGACTTTTCAGGATATCGTCCACACCATCACCAACGGCGTTCCGGCCAAGGGTATGATCCCCTGGGGTAAGACTTTCAACCGGAAGAAGATACAACTGGTGGCCAGTTTCGTGGCTTCCCTGCGGGGAACCACGCCTGCCCACCCCAAGGCTCCCCAGGGGGAGCGGGTTCCGGTGGAAGAGTAGTTTTCGCGACCTGACCAACCATTATGTCCGCTGACTCCAACTTCCGGGACCGCATTGCGACGGTCAACGAAGAAGGGAAACGGGTGTGGATCTATCCCAAAAAACCCTCCGGAAGATATTACCGGGCCCGCACCTGGCTGAGCTGGCTGCTGCTGGCCGTTTTGTTCGCCGGGCCCTTTATCACCATCGGCGGACGCCCGGCCTTTCTGCTGAACATCCTGGATCGTAAGTTTTACATTCTGGGGATTTCCTTCTGGCCCCAGGACATGTACCTCTTTGGGCTGGGGTTGATCATTCTGATCCTGTTTATTATTTTGTTTACGGCTGTATTCGGCCGCATTTTCTGCGGGTGGATCTGTCCCCAGACGATTTTCATGGAAATGGTCTTTCGGAAAATCGAATATTGGATCGAAGGGGATGCCCGACAACAACGGAAATTGAATGCCGCCCCCTGGACCGGAGAAAAAGTCCTGAAGAAAGGGGCAAAATGGTCGATCTTTTACGGCATCTCTTTTCTGATTGGGAACACCTTTCTGGCCTATATCATCGGGAAGGATGCCCTGTTTGATATTATCACCGATCCTCCCAGCCAGCACCTGGCCGGGTTGACGGCCATGATCGTGTTCAGTTTTGTCTTTTTTGGCGTCTTTGCCTGGTTTCGGGAACAGGTATGCATTCTGGTGTGTCCCTACGGACGCCTGCAGGGAGTCTTGCTGGATCCCAACTCGATTGTAGTACACTACGACTTCGTTCGGGGTGAGCCCCGGGGAAAAGGAAAACGGACGTCCCCGTCCGATCTGGGGGACTGTGTCGATTGCCACCAATGTGTGGACGTTTGTCCCACCGGTATCGATATCCGGGACGGAACCCAGCTGGAATGTGTCAACTGCACGGCCTGCATGGATGCCTGTGATTCGGTGATGGACAAAATGTCTCTGCCCCGGGGGTTGATCCGCTACGCCTCCTACAACAGTATCAGGAATGGAGTCCAGCGATTGTGGAACGCCCGGGTGGCCGGATATTCGGCCGTGTTGGTGCTCCTGGTGTCCCTGTTTTCCTACCTCATGGCTACCCGCTCCATCATCGATGTGACCGTCTTGCGTTCGCCGGGGGTTCTCTACCAGCGGGTGGAGGACCACTGGATTCGCAATTTGTACACCATTGACCTCATCAATAAGAGTGATCAGGCGCTGGAGATCGAATTGGAAGTGGTGAAACCGGAAGACGGTCGGGTGGTCCTGGTGAGCGGCCTTCATCTGGAAGGCAACGATTTGCTCCAATCGGCTTTCTTTGTCGATGTACCGGAAGAGGAGATTCACTCTACCTCCCAGTCCGTTACGTTGGGGATCAAAGCGAACGGCGAAGTTTTGAAAACGGTTCACACCAATTTTCTGGGACCCGTCGCAAACCCGTGAAACGGGAAAATTCTTTCCTCTATGGACTGGTCGCCGTCCTGGTCCTCTTCCTGATGATTCATGTAGGCATTGTCTGGTTTACGGCCGGTCAATCCTTCCCTCTCGTTTCCCGGGATTATTATGCCCGGGAACTGCGCTACCAGGAACGTCTGGACCGTCTGAACCGGGCCCGGACTCTGGCCGCTGCCATTCAGGTGTCGGCCGATGCCGGCCGCCTGATCCTTCGGTTTCCGGCTGAACAAGTCTCGGCGGATCTGGCCGGCACGCTCCGGTTGTTCCGGCCGGCCGATGACCGTCTGGATCGATCTTTTCCCCTGAAATTAGGGAGAGATGGGACCCAGCTGATTCCGGTTCCCAATCTGGCTACCGGTCGCTGGATCGTCTATCTCGACTGGGAACAGGCGGGACAAGGATATTCAGTCGAAAAAGACCTCTATGTGGAATAAATCCTGCATCCAGTGGGCGGGGTTTGTTTTGTGGCTCGGCACGGCCGGGTTCCTGTCCGGTCAGGCACCGTCTGAGGTCATGTCTCGTCTGGGGTACACGACCCGGAATGCCGTCCGGTTTACCCTTCAGGACCGATCCCAACGGCAGATTCTGGCCGCAGGCGTCCTGGGAACATGGCTGGCCTTCCGGGTGGAGGACCGCTTCCAGGAATATGCACAATCACAGGGATTGATGCCGGAATGGATGGCCAACGCAGGGGACGTGTACGGAGGATATTGGGCGCAATGGTTTCTTTTGGGAGGCCTGCTCCTGGATAATCGCCATCAGCTCAGGGACCGCACAACCCACTTAAAACTGGAAGCGGCCGGGATGGCCTTTGCCGCCAACGGGGTGGTCACCTGGGCCATCAAGCTGGGAGTGAACCGCACCCGGCCCAACGGGGGTCATCACAGTTTTCCCTCCGGGCATACCTCCAATGCATTTGCGATCGCCGCCGTGGCGGATGAGACCTGGGGCCATGGGATCGGAGCGGTGGCCTATGGCATGGCCGGGGTGGTGGGACTGAGCCGGATCCACGACAATAAACATTATCTCAGTGATGTGGTGGCCGGCGCCACCCTGGGTACACTGATCGGCCGGGCCTTTGTCCGCTCCTATCAACCCTATTTCCAGGTGGGCTGGAATCCCGGGAACCGGAGTCTCCGGCTAACTTTTCCCCTGTAAAAAATAAGCCCCGGACAAACCGGGGCTCATTTTCCTGTAGGGGGGAGGGTGTCTATGCTACACCGAGTACCTCACTCATGATTTGCTTGAGGGAATCTTTGGGCAGAGCTCCCGTAGCCATCTGAGGTTTGTCATCGACAGGGATGAACAACATGGAGGGAATACTCCGAATCCCGAAAATAGCCGCCAGTTCCTGTTCCACCTCTGTGTCCACCTTGAATATATTCACCTTACCTTCATACTCCGTCGCCAATTCTTCCAGGATGGGGGCAACCATTTTGCAGGGGCCGCACCAGTCGGCGTAAAAATCCACGATGGCGGGTACATCCCCTTCGTATTTCCATTCCTTGTTTTTTTCCCAATCGAAAATTTTCTGCTGAAAAGTCTCTTTGGTTAAATGTTCGATCATGTATTCCTCCGCGTTTGCGCTTGTTTGTAGGGTAGATGCGGTACAGGCCGGATCGGTTACACTTTTTTTCGGTGTTACTTTCCGGATCCGGTTTGCATCCAACCGTCTCAAGCAAAAGGAATCATCATGGAAATGACAATCACCTTTCCCGGCGGGAAAAAAGTCGCCGCCCATTTCGGACGGTTTACGATTCCCACCGATCAACCACGGGCAGCGGGTGGGGACGACTCGGCCCCGGCACCGTTCGATTTGTTTCTGGCTTCGATCGGAACCTGTGCCGGAATCTATGTATTGGGTTTTTGCCAACAACGGGGCATTGATACCACCGGACTTTCCCTGTCCCAGTCGATTCATTTTAACCGGGAAACCCGTTTGGTGGATTCCATCCGTCTGACGATCCATTTGCCGCAGAATTTCCCGGAGAAATACCGCTCGGCGATTCTGGCGACGGCGAATCTATGCACGGTCAAAAAACACCTGGAACATCCCCCTGCAATCACCGTGGAGGCCGTCTGATGATATACAGCATTCGACTCCGGTATCTCCTTACCCTGGGGTATCTGGTGTCCCTGGCTGTCGGCCAGTCACCTTCAGGCCAATTGATCTCCGGAATCCGGGTCCTGACCTGGCCGAACCCGGACCACAGCTACCGGGTCTATCGCGGGGACTACATCAAATTTCGGTTTACCGACGGACGAACCCATGTGGTTCAATTACCGGAACTGAATCTCGTAGATACTCTCCGGGGAGATTTGGAAGAGGATCCCTTCTTCAAGATGAAACAGACCGGTGTCTGGAGTTTGCGCATCGATGATCAACCGGGCCGGATCGAAGTGGTCCCGTTTACCGGTTCCCATTATCAGGAAGTGGATGCCCAGGCAGCCCGTACCCTGATCCATCAGATTCAACCTTACCTGCTGGATGTACGCACGGAATGGGAATACCAGGAAGGGCATTTGCCGGATGCGCATTTGATTCCGGTTCAGATCCTCCAGCAGGAATTGGACCGTCTCCGGGACGTCCAGGATAGTCCCATTCTGGTGTACTGCCATTCCGGGAATCGCAGCACGGTGGCTTCCAAGATATTACTGGATGCCGGTTTTCAGCATATATATAATCTGTCCGGCGGGATCCGGGGCTGGCAACAGGCGGGGTATCCGATCGTGAAATAATATCCCTGCCCGGAACGGCGTCTGTGCAGACAGGAGCGGGCCTCTATCGGTGGGGTTTGAAATCGGGTGTGGAGATTTTCTTGGGCCTGTTTAACTTTGCCCGTCATTTCTTAGGTCATGGGGAGGGGTATGTCTTCCACCGGGGAGAATTCAAAATCGGAACTGGAACAGATTGCGGCACAGGTCCTGGAGACAGAAGCCAAAGAGCTGATGCGGGCTTCCCGTTTTATCGGTCCACCTCTCATTCGCACCGCTGAAATCATCCTCAATCATGCTGGAAAAATCGTGGTTTCCGGGATTGGCAAATCGGGGCATATCGGCGAAAAAATTGTGGCCACTCTGTGCAGCACCGGCATTCAGGCCGTGTTTGTCCATGCCGCCGAAGCACTTCACGGAGACCTGGGGGTGTATAGTCCCGGTGATCCCACCCTGCTCATTTCCAAGAGCGGCAGCACGGAGGAACTCCTGCGGCTGATTCCCATCCTGCGGGAATTCCAGTCTCCCCTCATTGGTCTGCTGGGAAAAATGAACAGCCCCCTGGCAAAACGGGTGGATCTGGTGCTGGATGCCAGTGTGGAACGGGAGGCTGATCCTCTGGGTATCGTCCCCACTTCCAGCACGACACTGACCATGGCCATCGGAGATGCCCTGGCCGCCGTCCTCATGGCCTATCGAAAGTTTGAAAAGAAAGATTTCGCCCGCTTCCACCCCGGAGGTGACCTGGGACGGCGACTTTCCCTGACCGTGAAAGACATCATGCATCCCCTGTCCGACGTGGCGGTGGCCCGCCGGGACCAAAACATCCGGGAAGTAGTGATCGCCATGACCGATTTTCCCCAGGGAGCGGCTCTCGTGCTGGACGAGCACCGGCGCCTGGAGGGTATCATCACCGACGGAGATCTCCGGCGCTGTCTGTTGCAGAACGGTGACATCGACAAGCGCCGGGCCGAGGAGGTCATGACGCCCCACCCGGTGACTCTCACCTCCGATTCCACGCTGGAAGAAGCGATCAGCCTAATGGAAAACCGGGAATCCCAGATATCGGTCCTGCCGGTCCTGGATCAGCAGGGAGATACCTGTGTGGGACTCCTGCGCTTGCATGATATCAATCAGACTCGTCTGTTCGCCTGAGCGACTCTTCCATGCAGGACTGGACAACGGGATTTCTTCAGGCGTTTGTGACCCTTCTGGTGATCATGGATCCCTTCGGGGGCCTGCCGGTATTCATGACCCTGACCCGCGATTATGACGACCAGCGCACCCGGAAGTCGGCCCACCGGGCGGTGTTCGTTTCCCTGGTGCTGATGATTGTTTTCCTGTTTATCGGTCAACCCCTGCTCCACTTTTTCGGGATTTCCCTGTTTTCTTTTCAGGTCGGAGGCGGACTGATCCTGCTGGTCATCGGCGTGGCTTATGTGTTGGATATCACCTGGGGGAAGGACCGGGATTATTCCAAGGACATCATCATCCCCATGGCCACGCCCCTGATCGCCGGACCGGGGGCCATCACCGCCCTGATTCTCCTGGTCAATCAATACGGCTATTGGATTCCACTCCTGGGGGTACTGGCGGTCCTGTTCCTGTTCTGGTTGTTTCTTTACAATGCCAAGTATATCAAACGCGTGATCGGCTACCAGGGGTTGGAAATCCTTTCCCGGATCATGGGATTGATTCTGGTGGCTTTGGCCATCGAAATGATCCGTTCCGCCGGTTGGCGGGGAGCCATTCAATGAAGGAGATCAGATGAAAGCGATACAGCGGGTCGCCGTCGTCACCGGAGCCAACCGGGGCATCGGACTGGAAGTATCCCGTCAATTGGCCATGACCGGCCTGAAAGTGATCCTCACCTCCCGGAATCCCGACCAGGGCTTGCGCGCCGTCGATCAATTACGGCATGTCCAGTATGATGTGGATTTCTTCAAGTTGGACGTGACTCAGCCGGCGGACATCCAGGCGCTCAGGCAGTTTCTGGAACGGGAAATCGGGCGACTGGATGTTCTGGTGAATAACGCCGGTGTCTTTCTGGATCCCAGGGATCCACGGAAGGCCGGCTTCCTGACCGGAAAAATCGACACGTTGGAAGCGACGCTGGAGGTCAACCTGAAAGGCCCGTACCGTCTGATGCAGGCCCTGATTCCCCTGATGGTCAAACACCACTATGGACGTATTGTCAATGTTTCCAGCGGTATGGGAGCCCTGTCGGAGATGAGCAGCGGGTATCCCGCCTACCGTATTTCCAAGACCGCCCTCAATGCCCTGACCAAACTGGCGGCCGAAGAATTCCGTGACCAGAATATCCTGATCAATGCCGCCAGTCCCGGCTGGGTGAAAACGGATATGGGAGGGGCTAACGCGACCCGGACGGTGGAAGAGGGGGCGGATACGATCACCTGGCTGGCCACTCTCCCGGACGACGGCCCCACCGGTGGCCTGTTCCACGATCGCACCCGGATCTCGTGGTGAACGCATGAAAGTCGCAGTATTGGGGGGCGGTCGCATGGGTGGCAGCCTGGCACAAAGATTGGTCAGGGCGGGCTATGACCTCACCATGGGGGTTCGCAGCCTTCAGTCACCGGCCGTGAGCACCTTGATCGAAACCCTGCCCGGTGGAGTGGCTTTCGTCCCGCCGGAAGAAGCCCTTTTAGCCGGAGAGGTTGTGTTTCTGGCTTTACCGGCTCACGTCATCCTGACTCTCTACCGGGAGTGGCCCCATCCGGAACGCAGGGTAGTGATCGATTGCAGCAATCCGGTGGACTGGCAGGACGGTCCCCGGGTACGGGAAGAACTCCAGGT
>RFIZ01000042.1 GCA_003695105.1 Fidelibacterota bacterium | reverse complement strand
GTATTGCGATTGATCCGCCAGGAAACGCCGGATTACCTAGTGGCTTTGTTTGACACCAGCCAAAAAACCTTTCGCCACGACCGCTTTCCCGAATACAAAGCCACCCGTCAGAAAATGCCGGAAGAGTTACAGGACCAGTTACCCTACTTATGGAAGATTCTGCGGGGTATGCGCATCCCCACATTATCGAAGGAGGGATTTGAAGCCGATGACCTCATTGGCACGATCGCGGTCCGGGAGGCCAGAGAAGGGCTGCAGGTGTATATCGTCAGCGGAGACAAAGATTTTATGCAGCTGGTATCGGATCGGATCTTTTTGTACGCCCCCGGAGGTCGGAACATGGAGATGAAGATCTATGGTCCGAATGAAGTGGAACAAAAATGGGGTTTGCCACCGGATAAAATCGTTGATCTTCTGGGACTCATGGGAGACTCCTCCGATAACGTACCGGGTGTACGGGGGGTGGGGGAGAAGTCAGCCGTCAAACTGATCCAGGCCTACGGCTCCCTGGAAGGAGCCCTGGAAGCCGCAGAACAGATTTCCAATAAACGGGTGCGAAACGGCCTGTTGGAGTGTCGGGAGGAGGCCCTTCTCAGCAAGGCTCTGGTGACCATCGATACGTCCGTGGATATTGATATCGACCTGGAGGAAATGCGGCTCCATCCCTTTGATTTGGATGAACTGATCCCCATCTTCGAAGAATTGGAATTCAGAGGACTGGTTACTCAGGTCATGGAGTATGGTGATCCGGACTTCGTCCCGGCCGACCGCCGGGAATCTCCGGAGAAAAATTATCAATGCCTCCTGAATCCGGAAGAGATCAGCCGGTGGTTTACGTCGATTCCCGCGGGAAGTTGGTTATCCGTTGATCTGGAAACGACCTCCACCGACCCCATGCAGGCGGAGATCGTGGGCTTCAGTTTCAGCTGGCAACCCCATGCCGGCATTTATATTCCCGTACGGTATCCGGACGGAGAGGAAACGGTGGTGGCCGATCTGAACGCTCTTCTGAAAGTTCTGCAACCCGTTCTGGAAAGTGAAAGCCTGCCCAAAACGGGGCAAAATATCAAATACGATGCCCTGATCCTCAAACGACACGGCATTACAGTCCGGCCCATTCGGTTCGATACCATGATTGCGGCCCATCTGCTCAACCCGGATCGGAGGAGCTATAAACTGGATCTTCTCTCCCAGGAAAATTTGAATTATACCATGGTTCCCATCACGGATCTGATCGGGACCGGCAGGAATCAGATCACCATGGACCGGGTTCCGCTGGATACCATCACCTTTTATGCGGTGGAAGATGCCGATGTGGCGCTGCAACTGACTCCATTGTTCCAACGTCGTCTGCAGGAAGAACAACTGGAGGATTTTTTCCACCGGGTCGAAATCCCGTTGTTGGCCGTGTTGCAGGAGATGGAATTCCAGGGTGTGTTTGTGGACCGGAAACAATTGGAGGTTATGTCGGACCGCTTTCATCAGCGGATCGAGGAGTTGAAAGCGGAGATTCGAGCGCTGGCGGAAGAGGATTTCAATCCCAATTCCACCCAGCAGTTGGCGGCCATCCTGTTCGACCGGCTGGGACTGCCGAAAATCAAATCCCGTTCCACGGCGGAAGACGTGCTTCAGCGACTGAAAGAGGTTCATCCTCTGCCGGGCAAAATACTGGAATACCGGAAGTTGTCCAAGCTGGTAAACACCTATCTGGATCCCCTGCCATCTTACATCCATCCCGAGACAGGAAGAATCCATTCCAGTTTTAGTCAAACGGTGGCCGCCACTGGTCGCCTCTCCAGCAGCAACCCAAATTTTCAGAATATTCCGGTCCGAACGGAAGAAGGGCGGGACATCCGCAAAGCCTTTTGCCCCCAGGAGAAGGGGTGGAAAATCTTCTCGGCCGATTATTCCCAGATCGAACTGCGGATCATGGCTCATTTGAGTCAGGATCCGGGACTGCTGGCGGCATTTCAACAGGGAGAAGACGTGCACAGTCGCACTGCCAGCCTGGTTTTTGGCGTACCGCTGGAATCCGTGACTGCCGATATGCGCCGGGTGGCCAAAGTGGTCAATTTCGGGATCATGTATGGCGCCGGTCCTTTCCGGATCAGTCAGGAGCTGAGTATTCCCATGAAAGAAGCCCAGTCCATCATCGACGTCTATTTTCGGGAATATCAGGGAATTCAGTCCTACATCGACCGGGTACTGGAGCAGGCGCGGGAAGAGCATTACGTCTCCACCATGCTCGGCCGGCGGCGGCCGGTCTGGGATGCCGACAGCGACAATCGCCTCCGCCGGGAAGCGGCTGAACGGATGGCGATCAATATGCCGATTCAGGGAACGGCCGCGGAAATGATCAAACTGGCCATGATTCAGATTCACCATGATTTGCTGGAAAAGCAGTTTCGGGCCCGGATGATCCTCCAAATTCATGATGAACTGCTGTTCGAAGTACCCGAGGAAGAAATTCCCGCTCTCCGGGAGCTGGTGAAGGACCGGATGGAAAACGCACTCCCGCTCTCGATCCCGGTGGTTGTAGATTGTGGTGTCGGAAACTCCTGGTATGAAGCCCACTGAGAGCACGGAAAGAACAAGGTAAGGACGAATGGAAGCAAGTGTCACGCTGAAACGGGTTGGGAAACTGGTCCACGGGAAAACCATCCTGGCCGGGATGAGTTTTGGCATCGAAAAGGGCACCATTGTGGCGGTAGTGGGGGAGAACAACGCCGGGAAATCCATGCTCCTCAAGGTGATTGCCGGATTTGAAAATCCGGAACACGGGGGCATTTTTATTCACGGGCTGGACAGTGTGCGCCGCCGTCAGGAAGTGCGCCACCTGATCGGCTATGTCCCCGCCGACAACGATTTTGACCCCTGGCTCTCCCTCAAACAAAATATTTTATTCATCGGCTCGTTGTATGGCGTGTCTCCCGCCGACCTGGAAACCCGTATTTCCACCATGAGCCGCATTTTGCGACTGGAAGATGCTCTGGATACCAAGGTCCAGGACCTGCCCAGCAGTCTGGTCAAACGGGGAATGATTGTCCGGGCACTGATCCACGATCCCGCCATCCTGGTCATGGATGAACCGACCGCCTTTCAGGATGCGGAAATGGTTCGGGTCATCTGGGATTATCTGGAACAGTTCCGGGGGGAGAAAACCATCATTTTCACCAGTCAGAATTTTTCCGTGATCGAACAGGTGCATGACCGGATCCTGGTCCTCCGGGAAGGGCGGGTTCTCCTGGACGGGACCCTCGATCGCCTCCTGGAGAGCACGACCCACTACCATCAGTTTCAGATCGAATTTGAAACCCTGTCCGATGCCATGTATCAGAAACTGGCCAAAATGGATATTGTGTTTTCCCCCTCCAAACAGGGCAACCTGTTCACCTTCTATGGTCGTAACAAAAAGGTATTGTTTCAGGTCATGGAAGCGGCCCGGGAGCTGGTACTGGTGGATGTGAATTTGAAAAAGATGGGGCTGAAGGATTTACTGGATTCCGAATTTTCCCGGCAAGGATTGGTAGAATGATCTGGCCGTTCTTACAACGCCGCTGGTGGCTCACCCAAAATCGCCTGATCACAACCATCGGTTTTTCTCTGGCCCTGCCCGTGTTCTTGCATGTGATCATCAACCTGGTCCTGAAAAATATCATCGTTCGGAGTATCCGCCAGATTCCCTATGAAACCTGGGTCGCTCCCGGACTCCTGTTTTTACTGGCCACCATTACCTTGATCCCCATCGTGTACCGCGAATTTTTCGACCTGAGAATTCACCACAAGGGATTACCGCCGATTTCCATTTCTCCGGTGTCGAAACTGAATGTCATTTTTGCATCGATCCTGACGGCCATGGTGGAATCCACGTTCTTTGTGCTGGTGGGAGTATTTGTCTTTTACAGTCTGGGCACGGTTCACTTTACTCTGCTCCAGCTCCTGATAATCCTGGTGTATATCCTGGTATTGAATTTTCTGAATGCCAATGTACTGGTGTTCCTATCCCTCCTGACGGAACGGGTCACCATCTATGTCATGCTGATTCTCAGTATGCTGCTGCTACTGGTCTTTGGCAGTGGTCTGGTGGTGGAACTGGAATTTTATCCGGTCATTATCGGCAAGATCATGAACTGGTTGCCGACCAGCGCCCTGATGCGCGGTATTCGAATGGTGTTGTTCGCCCATATTTTCGACTGGATTCTGGTGGTATATCCTTTGCTGCTGGCTGTCGGTGTGATGG
>RFIZ01000041.1 GCA_003695105.1 Fidelibacterota bacterium | reverse complement strand
GGGAAAGCTCCGACCCAATATGGGGCCAGAGCCTGGGTTTTTCCGCCTGTGCACTCGGATTGAGCGCCCGGGTACCCGTCTTCGACGTCCTCAGCCATATAGAAAGATTTTGCCCGGGGGAGGGCGACTTTGGAGAATCACCTTCTTCCTCCCTCCAAAGCCCCCCTACTACGACTTTAGTCCCTGCCGGTTACCGGACCGGAATTTTTCCAGGCGAAAAAACTGATTGCGGCGGGAGGTTCAACCGGCACCGTTCGGAGACAGGGATTATTCCCCTTTCGAGGTCCGAAAAAAACGTAATTTCATGCGTTTCATTTCCCGGTTTCCGATCGTATCGCTGCGACCCGAAATCCCCTGAACCGCTCACAAAACGAGACAACATATGCTGAAATCCTATCCACTACATCAATCCCGCACACCGATACAACGCGCCCTCATTTCCGTTTTTGACAAGACCGGACTGGAACCCCTGGCCCGGACTCTCCAGGAACAGGGAGTGGAGATCCTTTCCACCGGCGGGACAGCCCGGGCGTTGCGAGCAGCTGCGATTCCCGTCACCGATGTGTCGGAATACACCGGTTTTCCTGAAATCATGGACGGCCGGGTGAAGACGCTTCATCCGTTGGTGGAGGGAGGAATCTTGGGTCTGCGGGATCACCATGCCCGGGAGGCGGAAGACAGCGGCGTGCTATGGATCGATCTGGTGGTCTGCAATCTCTATCCCTTCGGCGATGTCATGTCCCGGCGGGACGCTGCCCTGACAGAGGCCCTGGAGTATATCGATATCGGCGGACCGACCCTGATTCGCAGCGCCGCCAAGAATGTGGGTTGGGTGACGGTGGTGGTGGACCCGGCAGACTATGACATCGTCGCGGCTGCCCTGAAGCAGAAGGGCGGGATCGATTTCGACCTCCGGCGGAGGCTGGCGGCGAAAGCCTTTCGCCATACGGCGGCGTACGATACCCTGATCAGTGGCTATCTCACCGAAGAGCTCTTTCCCGATCAACAAACCATCGCCCTGGAACGGGCCTTTTCCCTGCGCTACGGCGAAAATCCCCATCAGCAGGCCGCCGTCTACCGGGAAGCGGGTGCCCGGACCTGGTCGGTTTTGAACGCCACCATTCATCAAGGGAAACAACTTTCCTATAACAATCTCATGGATGCCGACGGCGCCCTGGCCTGCCTCCGGGAATTCACGGAACCCGCCTGTGTCGTGGTGAAACACGCCAATCCCTGCGGCGTGGCCATCGGTCACGACATCCTGGATGTATACACCCGGGCCTTCCAGGCCGACGCCCTGTCCGCCTTTGGCGGTATCATTGCCCTGAACCGCACCTGCACCGCCGCCGTGGCGGAAGCCATTCGAAAAGTTTTCGTGGAAATCGTTCTGGCACCCGACTTCGAACCGGAGGCGCTGGCGATTTTGTCCCGGAAAAAGAATCTTCGCGTACTGTCCGTGGGTCCCGTACCGGCACCGGAACGCCACTTGACCTACCGGCATATTACCGGCGGATTTCTGGTCCAGGAAAGCAATGTGGCTTCTGTGGACCGGACCCGGGCCTCCCAGGTCACCGATGGCAAACCTACCGACGAGGATTGGTCCCAGATGGATTTCGCCTGGAGGGTCCTGAAACACGTGAAATCGAATGGAATTCTGCTGGTCAAAGATTGGACAACCGTGGGGATCGGTCCGGGCCAGGTGAGCCGGGTGGACGCAGTGGAGATTGCCCTTCGGAAAGCGGGAGAGCGGGCCCGGGGAGCCATCCTGGCATCGGACGCCTTTTTTCCCTTCCGGGACAGTATCGACAAACTGAAGGGGACGGGGATTCGCGGCGTGATTCAGCCCGGCGGGTCCATACGGGACCAGGAAGTGATCGACGCCTGCAATGAACAGGGGTTGTTCATGGTGTTCACCGGCCAACGCTGTTTCCGGCATTGAGCCGGGAAAACCACCGCTCTTTCGCCCGTCGGTTCAGAGTCGCAGCAAACCCACCCGGTGAATCCCGATGCCGGGAACGTCGAAGGGTTTACCTACCAGGGTAAAGCCATACCGTTCATAAAAGGGGAAGGCCGCTTCCCGGGCGTTGCACCAGAGCAGGGAAGCGCCCAGGTACTCCCGGGCATGACGGACCATTGCATCCAGCAACTGAAAGCCGTACCCCTTCCGACGATGCTCGGGCGCCGTGGCCATCCCTCGTAAACGGACCGCATCTGACCACTCATCATAGGGTTCCGGAAACACCGTTCCGATCACTACAATCTCTGTTCCCAGGAATCCGGCAAAATGAACAGTGTCGGGGTCCAGGTCCCGGGGCCACAAGGTGGACGACCAGGGTTGCCCCGGCCGCAGGACCCGGTGGCGCAGGGGGCGCACCCGCTCTACGGAAACCGGTTTGATGTCAAGCTGCATGGGAAGACGAATCCGGTCTCAGGTCAGGAACGTCAGTGAAAATTCCGTCGACGCCCCACTCCAGCAATCGTTTCATCGCCGGACGGGTGTTGACGGTCCAGACATGGAGCCGCACACCACGGTCGTGGGCAAAGCGAATCAATTCCGGGGTGACCAGTTCCGCCGTGGGGTGCAGGGCATCGGGATGGATCCAGTGCACCGTCCACAGCCATTTCAGTTCTTCCAGAATCAGTCCCGTGGAGATGTTTCGGTCCACCAGTTTTACACCGGCCACGACCAGGGGATTGAAACTGGAGACCAGCACCGGTTGCCGGACCTGCCCCCGGCGGATCAGGCGGGCGACCCGCATCCCGGTTTGCAAATCCAGCATTCTCCAGGATTTGACTTCGATATTGACCGGTACGTTCGCCGGGAGGGCGGCCAGGACTTCCTTCAGGGTATTGAGACCGGTGGGAACCAGGTGGGGGCGGGTGACACCGGTTTTGACCGGCAGTAAATCCGCATACAGGGATTCATCGATAAAACCTGAACCGTCGGTTTCCCGCTCCAGATCAAAATTGTGGGAACAGATGATTTCTCCGTCCCGGGTGGCAATGACGTCGATCTCCACTCCGTCGGCTCCCCGTTCCAGGGCCGCCCGGTAGGCTTCCAGCGTGTTCTCCGGGGCATAGCGGGGGCTACCGCGATGGCCGAAAACCAGCGGGCGCCGGAAGAACGGAAAGGTTTGGCCTCCCGGCTTCCAGAGAAAGCGAAATTTGCCCAGCACCAGGACAACAAGGAGCACCAGGGTCCAAAATGGGGACATCAGCGGGGCACCAGCACCAAATGGTCCATAGCTGACTGACGAATGAATTGTTCGTCGAAGTAGGTCGTCCGGTACCGCCCGGAGAGATAGAGGGGAGTTTGGTCGGCATAGTGGGGACTCCGGGGCAATCCCGATTGACCGGTGGGAAGAATGATCTGGGTGCGGTTGGGATGTTTCAGGTCGACGATGCGTCGCATACTGGGTCCCACGATTTGTTCGAAGGGGTGACCGATCCGGTATTCCCCGTTGTTGATGGTGGTCGAGGAACCCCCGGTGGGAAAGGGACCTACATTCAGATGAAACAACCGGTCCAGGAGGGAAACCGATCCCAGGGCGTGGGGAATTGTCAGGGTATGCAACCGTCCCCAGGTCCACTGACCGGGGTGACGACCCAGTCGGCGCTCCAGATCAGCCACGGCGGACCGAAAGGCGTCGGCCACGATGTCGGATCGGCGTTCACGGTAATCGGGCGTATGGATATTGTCCAGCCACTGGGAAGAATCGGCCGCCAGCGTCCATTGGAGATTGCGCAACGGAATCAGGGGCAGTTCCACAAAGGCGGCATAGGCTTCCGGATGAATGGCCTCCAGTTCATCCTGATAGATGGCTTTCAGACAATGGATCAACAGGGTGTGAAAAATGGCGGCACCCACCGATTCGGCATCCTCGGAGCCATCCCACTGCCGCAACCGGGCGGCCGCTTCCTTCTCCGTGGAATTCTGCGGTTCAGGGAGTAGAGCCACCAGCGTCGGGAGCAATTCCCGGGCGTATACCGACACCACATCGTTCTGGATGGTTTTCATGTCCTCTACCGAAAGGGATTGGCGGTTACCGATCCGTTCCCGGATGCGCATGGCCCGGCTGGGATCGGCCCAGAGATTGGAAATGTAGTAGGGAAAGGAGTCATCGATGGTTTTGTTGTTGGCGGTGATGATGAGACCCTCGGGAGGATTGAATAAAAAAGGCATCTTTTCGAAGGGAACGCTCCCTTTCCAATCCCAGCGCGAATCGGAACCGTCCCGGGGCAGGAGATTGGATCCCGCTTCCCGAATCGGTAAACGAACCGCCGGACGCCAGCCGATATTTCCCATGGTGTCGGCGTACACGATATTTTGTCCGGGAATGGTGAACCGTTGAACCGCGGCGGTGAATTCATCCCAGTTGTGAATGGTGCCCATCCGCAGCAGGGCTTCGATTTCCCGGGAAGGGGTATGCCCGGTCCACGCCATGGATACCACCATACCGGAATCCCTGAGCAGGGGGTGAATATCTGAGATCACAGGACCGTGTTTGGTTTCACGGATGGTGATGGTGGTATCTTGTCCGCCAGGCAGGGGAATGGTTTCCTGTCGCAGGGTCATGGGGAGCCAGTTTCCGTCGACCAGGTAGTGATCCGGATGGGCGGGATCCACTTTCTCGATGAAGAAATCAATATCATCCGCCATGACATTGGTGAAACCCCAGGCACAGGCTGCGGTTTGACCGATGACCGGCAGAGGCAATCCCGGCAGGCACACCCCGCTCACATCAAACCGTCCTCCCTTGAGGTGCATTTCGAACCATTTGGCTGGTTGGGTATATCCCAGGTGGGGATCGTTGGCCAGCAATGGTTTTCCGGTGGCCGTTCGGGAGCCGGAAATCACCCAATTATTGCTTCCCAGCGCCAGTCCGTTCATACCCAGGAGATTTCGGATATTGTGTTCGGCGTCGGTCACCGCCCCGAATACCCGGGAGAGTCCTGAACCGGGAGAAGGGACAATTGTGGGGCGGGAGCGATCGTATGGAGGCAGCAATTGTTCCAGCATGTCCTGACCGTAGGTTTCCAACACCGCGCCGAACAGGATTTCGGGTTTCCAGGACTGTTGCAGGTCATGGGCCATGAGCCGGGCGAAAGCGCACACCGTGACGGGTGTCCACATGCGGGGGGATACGCCCAGAATTCGGAACTCAGGCGGTAACTGGTTCCCTACATCGGCAATATAACGGTTGATTCCGTTGCAGTAGGATTGCACCAGGTGTTTTACTCCCGGATCCATTTGGGCCGCCATCTCCCGGGCCACCCTGGGTATCCCCCAGGTTCGCAAATAGATGTCCGACGAGAGCAAATCTTTGCCAAACAGAGTGGAGAGTTCTCCGGAAGCCGCCGCCGAGATCACGGTCATTTGAAACAGACGCTCCCGGGCCATGAGATATCCTGACGTGAAAAAGAGATCCTCTTCATTCCGGGCGAACACGTGAGGTACGCCGTACTCATCGGTGAACACGTGAACCGGCTCCCGCAGCCCGGCAACGTTCAGGGTTCCGGAATAAGACGGAAGATCATAGCTGAAGCGGAGCTGAAAGAGGAGATAACCGCCTGCGAACAGAAGCAGAAAAATCCCCACGATCCAGCGTATGTGTTTTTTCATCGGATAAACCTGTCTGTCGGTGAAGGGTGATGCAATCAGGCCAATTTAGAACCAAACGGGAGTGGAAGAAAATGAAATTCCCCGAAGGGCGGCCGGTCCCTGCCCGGCGGATTTGTTTTAGCAAGAATTGAGAGAAAAGGTTAGATTTCCCCGAAGTATTTCGGGAACCATGCCGGTTCACTGATTCGTCCATTTCAACGAGGCTATCATGGGAAAAAAACCATTCTTTCTGTTTACAGGTCTGATGGTACTGGGAGTCATTCTGCTCCAGTGCACGGTGGACAACAGTCAGTTTACGGGTCCGGTGGTCGACCAGGACAAATATTTGATTTATAAAACGTTTGCTCCCCGCTCCCAGCAGCTTCTGAGCGACGGCGACACGACAACCATCATTCTGGAATTGATCAACGCTTCCAACCAGCCGGTGGGAAATATCGGCGCCAATTTTGACGCCCGGTTGGGGCTGATCACGGCCACCGACACCACGGATACGGCCCACGGCCGGGCCACGGCGTTGTACACCTCCCAGTCGGCCGGTATCGATCGGATTCTGGTTTCCACCGGTTCCAAAGAGGATTCCCTCTTTCTCCTGGTGGTGGATCGCCTGACGACCGTGGCCCTCAGCGCCGATACCACCGAATTGTTGGCTGACGGCGAATCACACGTCCAGATTCATGGGCAGGTGACCGATCAGACCGGAAGTCCCCAAACGGACCTTACCCTCTATTTTCAGACCACAGCAGGAACCATCTCGCCCACGGGTACCACCGACAGTGACGGACAGGTCACGGTCACCCTGACGGCTCCGGCCGACAGTCAGGATGTCACCGGTGTCGTCAGAGCCTCTCTGCAACCTTTCGCGGCCCGAACTGTGCACAAAAAGATTCCTGATCGCCAAACTGCCCGGTCGCAGCGTCCCGGAGAGGAACCCTCCGGGGGATCGCACAGTTCTCTGGCCCGGACCACCGCCACCACGACGGATAGTCTCACAATCCTGTTTCGGGGCATATCGATTTCCCTGATACCGGAGCGAACCGAGTTGTTGGCGTCCGGAATCGACACCACCCGGATTCTGGTGGCCCTGAGTGAAGCCGGTACTCATGCTCCCCTGGCCTTTCATCCCTTTACCGCTTCCGCCACCCGGGGGATTGTGTCCGGCGATTTTGTCACCGATGACAACGGGCAGGCCGAAATCATTCTCACCAGCAGCACCTATCCCGGTATCTCCACGGTGACGGTGGGCGTCGGCAATCGCGTAGAGGCCTCCACCAACATCGAATTCATTTCGGCGGTGCCCACCACCCTGACCTTATTTTCGGATGCCACCACGATCCTGGCAGACGGAACCTCTTCCAGTCACCTCACGGCGACCCTCCTGGACACCCTGGGAAACCCCGTGGTGGGAAAGACGCTCCTGTTTTCCGCCTCTGCCGGACAACTGAGTCGCACCACGGCTTCCACCAATTCCCAGGGTGAAGCGACAGTGACTCTCACCAGCCAGTTCAGTTCAACGGATCTGCAGGCCGCTGTCACGGTCCGGGTCGTGGGCTACAACAACCTGCTGGATTCGACCCGGGTGACGTTCATGGGCATATCCATGAGTCTGGTGACGGCCGCTTCCCAGTTGGTGGCCGACGGGACCAATTCCACCACCGTATCGGCGGTTGTGTTTCAGACCTCCACCAACGGAGCGGTGGTCAATAAGGAGGTGGAGTTTTCCACCAGCCTGGGAACGATCACCAGCCCCGGTATTACCAATTCCAGCGGTGTGGCTGAAGCCACCCTCACAGCCGGGATTTTCCCCGGAACCGCCACGGTCATCGCCAGTTTTGGCGGCAACCTGCGGGATACCACCACAGTCACGTTTTTAAACAGCGGACCCCATTCGATCCACCTGGGAGCCAGCGAAACCAATATCCTGGCGGACGGCCTGTCCCAGAGCACCCTGACCGTCACGGTTCTGGAT
>RFIZ01000040.1 GCA_003695105.1 Fidelibacterota bacterium | reverse complement strand
TCCACCTGGGAGAACGGGAATGTTCTCTCCAGCGGCGCCATCAAAAACTGGTGGAAGAAAGTCCTTCAGCCGTCGTGACGCCCCAGTTGCGGGAAAAGATGGGCAAGACAGCCGTCCGGGCGGCCAAGGCCGCTCACTACGTGGGGGTCGGAACGATCGAATTTTTACTGGATCGACACCAGAACTTTTTTTTTATGGAGATGAACACCCGTATTCAGGTGGAACATCCGGTGACGGAAATGGTGACGGGTGTGGATTTGATCAAACAGCAGATCAAGATGCACGCCGGGGAGAAATTCCCGGACTTTCTTCGCAAGATCCAGCTCCGGGGCCACGCCATCGAATGTCGGATCAATGCGGAAGATCCGGCGGCCCGCTTCGCTCCCTCTCCCGGAACGATCACCGCCTTTCACATGCCCGGGGGCAAGGGCGTCCGGGTCGACTCCCATGCCTATGCCGGGTACCAGATCCCAACCTATTACGACAGCCTGATCGGAAAATTGATCGTCCATGCCCATTCCCGGGAACGGGCCATCAACCGTATGCGGCAGGCGCTGGAAGAATGTATTATCGAAGGGGTGAAAACCACCATCCCCTATCACCAGGCCATCATGGCCACCCCGGAATTTTGCCGGGGAGATTTCGATACCAGTTTTCTGGAACAGTTTCACTTTCAACCTAAGGAATAAAGGACTGCATCGTGGATATTCGAAAAGATTATCTCTATACCAAAGAACATGAATGGGTCTCCGTAGACGGAGATGTGGCCACTGTGGGCATCACCGACTTTGCCCAGAGTGAATTGGGTGACGTGGTGTTTGTGGAATACCCTGATCTGGAATCGGAAGTCACCCAGTTCGACCCGTTCGGCACTATCGAAGCGGTGAAAACGGTGGCCGACCTCTATGCCCCCGTCTCCGGTACCGTTGTGGAAGTGAATGACAACCTGGAAGACCAGCCGGAACTGGTCAATCAGGATCCATACGGAGAAGGGTGGATGGTCAAGATTCGGCTGAAGGATCCGGCAGAACTGGATGCGCTACTGTCACCCCTGGCCTACGAGGAATTGACGGCGGAGTAAAACCGGTGTCGACGGTCCACGACTATTTGTCTCAGGTGCGACGGGACCGGGGAGCCGGGTATCTGGTTCTCATCGATCCGGATCGGAAGAACGACGGTACCCTGGAGGCCCGGGTCGAGGCGGCCAATGCCAGCGGAGTCGATGCCCTCCTGGTGGGGGGCAGTCTGATGATGGACGGAAAATCCCATGCCCGGGTGAAACGGATCAAAGAGGCGGCCCGGATGCCGGTCATCTTTTTCCCCGGCAGCCTGAGTCAGCTGTGTCCGCACTACGACGCCATGCTGTTCCTGTCGGTGATTTCCGGACGAAATCCCCACTACCTGATCGGGGAACAGGTGATTGCGGCTCCCGTGATCCGGGACCTGGGGCTGGAAACCATGGCCACCGGTTATGTCCTGCTGGATGGCGGGGCTCACTCCACCGTGGAATTCATGTCCGGTTCCACGCCCATTCCCATGAACCGGCCTGATATTGTCGTGGCCCACGGACTGGCAGCCCAATATCTGGGAATGCATTACCTGTATCTCGAAGCCGGCAGCGGGGCCCGGGAACCCGTCTCGACCACGGTTATCCGGGCGGTCAAGGCGGAATGCGACCTGCCGCTCATCGTGGGGGGAGGTATCCGGACACCGGAGGCCGCCCGGGAACGGGTGAAAGCCGGCGCCGATTTCGTGGTGACCGGCACGGTTCTGGAAGAAGCGGTCGATCTGGGTCTCATGGGGACCTTCGCTAAAGCGGTCCATTGGAAGGAGCGGACATGAATCTGAATGACTTTATCCGCGCCAGTCTGGAAGCCAGCCGGGACGTGAAAGCCGCCATGGTATCCGCATGCGGCGCCGATCTGGAAACGGCGGCCCGGATCCTGTGGACAGCCGTGGCGGACGGGCACACCATCTTCTGGTGCGGCAATGGCGGCAGCGCCGCCGACGCCCAGCATTTGTCCACCGAATTGATGGGCGGGCTGCGCGACCATGACCGGAACCCGGTGCCTTCGGTAGCGTTGACGACGGATACGTCCTTCCTCACGGCCTGGTCCAACGATACGGCTTACGAGACCGTGTTCAGCCGCCAGGTGGAAGGCCTGGCCCAGTCCGGTGATGTCCTGGTGGCCATCTCCACCAGTGGAAATTCCGCCAATGTACTGGCCGCCATCCAGACCGCTCGTCAGCAGGGACTGAAAATCATTGGTTTTACCGGCCGGTCCGGGGGACAAATGGCCGGAGGCTGCGATGTTTGTATCCGCATCCCCAGCGACGATACCCAACGCATTCAGGAGGGACACATTTTATCCGGCCATATCCTCTGCGAATGGATTGAAAAGCAGCTCCTGGACTGACATGGAGACCTTTCTGGAGGAGTATATCACCCTGTTACGGGTGGAACGGAACCTGGCGGCCAATACCCTGGATGCCTACCTCAGAGATGTGCACCGCTACCTCGATTTTTTAGACGATCAGCGTCGGGTGTCCGCCCTGACCGAAGTAACCCCGGATGACGTCCGGTCCTTTTTACGTTCCCTCCGGGACCAGGGTCTGTCCGCACGCACCCGCTCCCGCATCCTGTCATCCATCCGTTCCTACCATCGGTTTCTGGAGGGGGAGGGACGGACCCGGACCAATCCGACGGCCCTGGTGGAATCACCCCGTCTGCCCCGGCGTCTGCCCACGGTGTTGAGTGTGGAAGACATCCAGCGCATTCTGGCCGCCATTCCTCCGGATGCTCCCCTGGGCAAGCGGGACCTGGCCCTGATCGAATGCCTGTATTCGGCGGGACTGCGGGTCAGTGAAGCCTGCGACCTGAGCCTGGCGGACCTGCTCCAGGAGGAGGACATGCTTCGCATCACGGGCAAAGGCAATAAGGAACGGCTGGTCCCGCTGGGACAAATCGCCCGGGAGCGTCTGGACGATTATCTGTTGCATCTCCGGCCGACCCTGGCCCGAAAGGGACCCAACCGCGGGAAAGTTTTTCTCAGCCGTAATGGCAAACCCCTGACCCGGATGATGGTCTACAACCTGTTGAAGAAATGGAGTCTTGAAGCCGGAGTCACCGCCCCCATCAGCCCCCATGCCTTGCGGCACTCGTTCGCGACCCATTTGCTGGAAGGCGGCGCCGACCTGCGGGCGGTTCAGGCCATGCTGGGGCATGCAGACATTGCCACGACGCAGATCTACACCCACCTCGATAAAGAATACCTGAAAGAAGTGCATCGGACCTTTCATCCCCGGTGGAAATGAAGGAATCTCATGGGAATCATTAATCAGGATCCGGCGGTCCAGGTCATTCTGCTGCCGATCATCATCTTTGCCCTCAGCTTTCATGAATATGCTCATGGCTGGATGGCTTACCGTTTCGGCGATCCCACGGCCTACCATGCCGGCCGTCTGACCCTCAATCCGTTGGCTCATCTGGACCCCTTCGGCGCCCTGGTGCTCTATCTGGTGGGATTCGGCTGGGCCAAGCCGGTGCCGGTGGATCCCCGCTATTTACAGGATCCCCGCCGGGACATGATGTGGATCGCCCTGGCGGGACCCGCTTCCAATTTTTTTCTGGCCTTCGTCAGCGGTATTCTCATGGTCGTGACCTTGTATTTATTGCCGTCACCGTCGGATCTCCTGCTGGCGGTTCTCCAGCTCAGTCTTTACATCAATCTGGCTCTGGCCGTGTTCAATTTTCTGCCCATTCCGCCCCTGGACGGCAGCCGTATCCTCACCGGTCTGGTGTCTCTTCGTCATCGGGAAACCCTGTATACACTGGAAGTGTACGGCCCCCGGGTCCTGCTGGGCGTCATTCTGCTGGGAATGCTCACGGGTTTCAACGTTCTGGGTATGATCATGTACCCCGTGATCCGCTTCTTTGCCAACGTGTTCACGTTCGGGCTGGTATTTTGACCCGGGAAATCCATTTCCGTAGAATTTTGCCCCGCCGGAAACCGTCCCGCAGTTTCCTCTGGACGGTGGCTCTGCTGGTGGCAGTCCTGTTGTTATGGTTGTATCTGAAATCGATAGCCATGGGAGGATAACATGTCCGCCTTAGTGGAATGCGTACCCAATTTCAGCGAAGGACGGGATCGGACCAAGATCGATACCATTGTACGCAGTATTGAATCCGTCTCCGGCGTGACCCTTCTGGATGTGGATCCCGGCCGGGACACCAACCGGACAGTGGTTACTTTTGTCGGGGAACCGGCTGCTGTGGCCGAAGCCGCCTATCAGGGGATCAAAACCGCGGCGGAAATCCTGGATATGCGTTCTCATTCCGGCGCCCATCCCCGGATGGGAGCCACCGATGTCTGTCCCTTTATTCCGGTCGCCGATAGTACGGTGGAAGAGTGCGTGGCTCTGTCCCGACAGGTGGCAGAACGGGTGGGGACCGAATTGAAGATTCCCGTCTTCCTCTATGAATACTCCGCCACCCGCCCGGAACGCCGGAATCTGGCGGTGATCCGGGAAGGGGAATATGAAGGCATGGATCAAAAACTCCGGGACTCCCGCTGGACACCGGATTTTGGACCCGCTGCTCTGCATCCACAGGCCGGGGTTACCGCCATCGGCTGCCGCGATTTCCTAATCGCCTACAATATCAATCTCAACACCCGGGACGTACGTCTGGCCACCGACATTGCGTTTGAACTGCGGGAAAAAGGACGTTCCAAGCGGATTCCGGATCCGGCCAGTCCCAACCTTTTGGACGGGACGATCGTGCGCTACGGTGAAGATCACTGGCCCTGTAGTTTTTGCGAAGGAATTTTGTCTTCCCGGAAGGAACTGGAACACCATGCCCGGACCGACCATGACCGGGATCTTGTCGCTTTCTGGAGATCCTACGGGTATGACCCGGAGCATCTGGTGGGAAAAGCGGTCAAAGTACCGGGCCGTTTTCCCCATGTGAAGGCCATCGGCTGGTACATTGACACCTTCAAGCGGGCTCAGATCTCCATCAATTTTACCCGGTTTCGGGACAGCACGATTCACGATGTGTTCGATGCCGCCTGCGAACTGGCCGCCGAGCGGGGTATCCGGGTCACCGGAAGCGAACTGGTGGGACTGATTCCGCTGGAAGCGATTTTATTGGCCGGGAACCATTACCTGCGGAAACAGGGACGGTC
>RFIZ01000039.1 GCA_003695105.1 Fidelibacterota bacterium | reverse complement strand
GTTATGAACCGTTTCCAGTTGGATCCGGTCGGCTGAAACCAGGGAGTCAGCCACCGCCGGAATATTTCCCGCCAATCCTCCTCAGCTTCCCGGGAAAGAGCCAGGGCCAGACGGGCGTTTCCCTGGGCTACCTGGAGAATAAATTCACGATACCCGGGCTGGGCGTCCACCTTTTCGGGGAGCAAAGACGCCACTACCCGGTCCTCCAGCGGCGGAAATTCCACCTGCTGACAGCGGGAGAGGATGGTCGGCAACAGGGCGAATTTATGATCGGTCACCAGAATGAAAACGGTGTCCGGCGGAGGTTCTTCCAGGATCTTGAGCAGGGCGTTGGCAGAGGTGGCTTCACCGGCGGACAATAGATGGGCATCCAGAATCACTACCACTTTCTTCCCGCCGGTGAGGGATTTGAGGTAGAGGGTTCTCCGCAACTCCCGCACGGAGGCCAGGATGATCCGGGTGGCGCCGGGAAACTCGATTTTGTAGAAGGGATCCTCCGCCTTCCGGCGAATCGCTGCTTCCAACCACTCCATCTCGGCGGCCGTCAAATGTTTCAGAGGATCATCGTTTTTCGACCCTGAATCCCGGGCTCCCCGCAGAGGAAAGACCAGTTTCAGATTTTCATGAGCGCAGGACCGGAAGCGTTCCAATATTTCCGGGGACCGGTCCCCACCGTTCATCAAACCGGCGAATTCCAGTGCCAGGGCCTCTTTTCCGCAGCCGGGCGGTCCCGAAAACAAATACGCCGACCCCACCCGGTTATGAGCCACCATGGACTGCAACCGTTGATAGATCGCCGGTTGAATGGCCGTGCGGTTCAGCGTCTTTTCAACCATTGTACGGGATCCAGCTTTTGTGAATTGCCCCAGACTTCAAAATGGAGCATGGCACCGTTGATGGAACCGGAATTTCCCATGTAGGCGATGACATCGCCCGCCTTGACTTCACTGTCTTCATTGGTCTGGATATTGGTCACATGACTATATACCGTGTAGTAGCCGCCGCCGTGGTCAATGATGATGGTGGTGCCATACCCCCGGATGTAGGTGATGGCCGTGACCACGCCGTTCATGGTGGCTTTGATAGGCGACCCGGGTTGTCCCTTGATATCGATGCCGGGACTTTCGGTGGCGGTTTTCAGTTCCGGATTCCACTGACGACCGAATTTGGTAATGATCCGGCCCTCTGCCGGCCATTCCAAATGTCCCTTGAGTTGAGAGAATTTTTTCGACCGGAGCAAAGCCTGCTGGCGCCGAATACGCTCCTCGCGTTCCGCCCGTTCCTTGTCCTCCACGATTTTTTTCATCAGGGCTTCCAGTTCTTTCAGGCCCGCCTCTTTTTCTTGAATGTATTTGGCTAATTCGGTTTTGTTCGAACGAATCCGGGCCAGTTCCCTCTGCTTGGCGATCCGTTTGTTTTGGAGAGTTTTTTGCTGCCGGGCGCGGTCTTTTTTCAGAGCCATGTTTTTTCGCAGAACCACTTCCAGGTCCAGTTTCTGTTTGCCGATATCAACGATGAGGGATTCCATCTGGCGTTTCAAATCCCGTTCGATGTCGGAAATCAGTTTCAGATAGTGGGTGCGGTACACGGCCTGACGCCAGGTCGTGGAAGAGAGAATGGCCTCCAGTGAGGACAGCCGGCCTTTTTTATAGGCCTTCACGGCCCGGCGGGCATACCGTTCCCGCAGGGCCGCCAGTTTGTTCTGATTTTCCCCCAGGGACTGTTCAATGCTCCGAATCTGCTGCCGTGTCCGGCGTTCTTCCTGGTCCAATTGGGAGATGAGACGATCCAGCAATGAAATCTCTTCATCCAGCGCCGTGATGTTTTTGGCCGTCGACTGTTCCTTCCGGGATTCCTGTTCGATCCGGGAGCGGGCTTCTTCGATTTCCTGTTTCAGGCGACGGATTTGTTCATTCTGATAGTCAATTTCCTTCTGGAAATCCCGCGCCGACTCCTGGGCCGCCAGAAACGTCGCTGCACCAATCCACCAGATGAATAAGATTCGGGTCCACATCAGCGGGAAAAATAGCCAGCCTGTTTCCGATGCGGCAATCGGCTTTTCCGGGCGGAAGCGGGGCTTATTTGGATGTCAGCACCCAGATGCCGTCCCAGTCTTCGCCGGGCGGATTGGCCTGGAAATGGCGACACCGCTCCAAATACACCCGACTGGGCGTCGTGGGCCGCTTCGGAAAAACCTCCTCCAACGCCTCCGACTGCTCAAAACATCGAATCGCCTCCCCCCAGCGCTGGCTCCGGTAATGCTCCATCCCCTCCTGGTATCGGGCTATCATCTCCTCCTGCTGCTCCGTCAACTGGCCCCGTTCCCCCAACAATTCATACGTCTCCACCGCCTCCGACTTCCCCACGACCCGTACCTTATCTATCTCCCGGTACGCAAACTTCTCCCACCCCGCCAGCTCCAACGTCTCCTTCGTCACCTGAATATAGATCCCATACTGCTTCCCCGACGCCTCCAAACGCGCCGCCGTGTTCACCACATCCCCCATCATCGTATAATTCATCCGCGTCCGACTCCCCATGTTCCCCGTCACGATCTCACCCGAATTGATCCCGATCCGCATCCGCATGTTGTGCACCAACTCCGGCCACTTCTCCCCCTCCTCTTCCCACTTCTTCCGCAACCGACCCAACTCACGCTGCATCCCCAACGCCGTCAAACAGGCCCGGTACGCGTGATCCTCCATCGGCAACGGCGCTCCAAAAAAAGCCACGATCGCATCCCCCTCATATTTGTCCAACGTGCCCCCCTCCTGCAACAACACGTCCGTCATCACCGTCAGGTATTCGTTCAACAATTCCACCAACTGCGCCGCCGTCAACAACTCCGAAAAACTGGAAAAACTCTGTATGTCCGTGAAATACGCCGTCTTGATCCCCGAATCACCCCCCAGCTTCGGCTCCTGCTTCTGCTCATACATCTGATCAATCAGCTCGGGGGATATGTAAGCGCCGAAAGTACTTTTCAGGAATTTCTTGTCTTTCTGCTCATTCACGTACCGGTAAATCACGATACTGGTATAGGTGAGAATCATCCCGGCCAGGGGGGCCACCAGCGGCAGGACCAGGGATTCTCCCGGTCCGGGGAGGTGGGCCGTGAGCGCCGCATGGTGGGCTGCAACGAAAGATTTGGGCAGGATCCGGCTGAGAATCATCTTGGGAAACCAGAGCAAATCCTGAGTAAAGACACCCGCCACGATGGCAAAATACGTCAGTCCTTCCAGTAAGATCAGAATCCCGGCGATAATGGGATTGGCCAGCAACAGCAGCAACAAGGCGATAAAAGCCAGCAGGGCGATCAAATAGGAGTGGCTCATAGGATATTCATAAAACAGGTCGGTCACCCGTCCGCCGAATACGCGGATCCAGTTTTGGTCCAGCATGGTCTGGATGGCATTGGCGTGGGTTTCCATTCCCGGGGTCAATTGCTGGCGCCCCATATAATTATAGAAGGGAGTGGATTTGGTATCGTGGATCACTTCCACCGCCACGCCGATGATCACAATTTTATTGTAGAACGGCGATTTGGTGATGTCAAAACTGGCTCCCAGACCCATGAGATCCATCATCTGTTGCCGTTCCTCCGGATCTTCGATGGCCTGGATCCAGTCCGGGATCTGGCCGGGAATAAATTGATCCATCCAGTCGATGTCCTCTTCCGGATCCCGTAACTGAATATCAGCATTGTCAATCACATATGCCACCGAATAACGGGGAAAAGTGCCCCAGGCCGGAACGTGAAATTCCTCCGGCAATTTGTATCCAGAGGGAGGGCCGTAATAATTGGTGAGGAAATTGTTCACTTTGCCGTAGGACAGGATATCCAGGGGGCCGTAATGCCAGGTCAGGTTCTCCGGATCGAAATGAGGTACGGCCGTGTCCGGAATTCCCAGATAGGCCTTCACGGCTTTCATTCCCAGGGTGAGATACACTTTATCCGGCTGGTAATCCAAATACCCGAAAATATTGTACTGCCGGGAAAACTGATCGGCATCCAGCATATCATTGATGAGTCCCGTTTCCGGATGACCGGCCATGATGTCCGGAACCGGCTGGGCGATGTATTCCGGAGGAACCCGGTTGGGCTCCTTGACCAGCTTGGTGGACAGGATGACGGTGGTTCCCCGTTCCCGGGCCGCCGCGATTTCTTTCCCCAAAATGACATCCCCGTGTTCCGGGATGATTTTTTTCAGGGTGGTGTCACCGCTCTCCTCGGCAAACTGGCGCAGATAGTCGGATTTCATTTCGGGTGAATCAAACTGGATATCGAAGCAGATCACTTTGGCGCCGGCCAGAGAAAGATTCCGCACGATCCGTCCCCAGACGGTGCCCCGGGGATAGGGCCAGGCTTCCGGCATGAGGCGCCAGGCTTCATCATCTACTTCCACCAGTACCACGTTGGTGCCCCGTTTGATATACGTGGAATCCCGGGCAGACCAGCCGGTGAGAGGACCGCGGACGTTGGCGAAGCGGTAGTCATATGATTTCAGTTCCAGAATGTCAAAAATCCCCACCCAATGGGCCAGGGATACGACCACAATGGAGGCCAGGGTGAGGAAAAAGCCCACGGCATTGGTTTTGAGGAATTTGAGAATCTTATTGCCCATAAATCCGGGATCCGATCTGATTCAGACGGGGAATAATTTACGGTTCATGAACCGGGAATCAATTATTTCATTCCCGGCGTGGAATCCTCCGACAATTTGAACCGGACGGGCTAGGGTTCCGGCCAGTCCGGCGGTAATCCGATACCACCGGGCGGAGTCGATGAACGGGAGGAGAGAATGGCATAGCCGATACCACACAGCAGGAAACCCCCTCCCACGTACCACCAACGGGCGACCTGTATCCGGCCGGGCGAGGTTTTCTTGGGAGCAGGCGTTCTAACCAGTTCCCGAATCAGGCGGTTCACCAGCAGGAAGTCTTCTCCGAGGGAATCGGGTAAGTCCCCTTCCACCTGTCCCCTTGTTTTTCCGGAACCCGGATCAAACCACTCCAACCGTAATCGACCTTTGGGTTCGCCGGACAGGGACCAGACCAGCAGGTGGACGGACCCGACGGAGTCGATTTGTTGCAAACACCGGGGACTGAGACAGAGCAGACTGTCTTCATACAACCGGGTCCACATACTGTCTTGCACGACCCTGAATCCCGCATCGGTCAGAGCCCGTTCGATCAAACCATGCCAGACAGAATCCTGATTGCGCCGGTCCGCCGGTAACACCGCAAATGCCGCCGAACCGGGAGCCGGATTACGGACCCCGTTGGTATCGACGGCCGCCCCAGGTGAATCCTGTCCCCGGATCACGGTCATCCCAAGCCACAGGAGTCCGAATAACCACGTTGGTCTCATCGCAGATACACCATTTTTTTCGACCGGAGAATCGCTGTTTTTCCGTCGACGGGCGTGACCAAGATACGGTAAAAATACACTCCCGAACTGACCGCGTGGCCGGAACGGTTCTTCCCGTCCCAAACAACCGAATACTGTCCGGCTGTCTGGACCTGACTGACCAGGGTTTGCACCCGCCGCCCCCGGAGGTCGAATAGTTCCAGACGGACGCCGGAGGGCACGGGAATGGCATAAGAAATCATCGTGCGGCCATTGAAGGGATTGGGGAAATTCTGGTCCAGGGTAACCGCTTCCGGCAGAGTGGACAACCAGTCGTCCGCCGCTGCCAGAACAGCCGCAGTCTCACCGGCCAGGATCCGGTACGGATAGGTTATCCCGGGAGTGAGCCGGACGGTGATCGGCTGATGACCCCGGCTGAGGGAAACCGTTTCCCGCCGGTTCGGATCGATCCATAACAAGGATTCACCGGCCGGCAAGGCTCCGCTGAGAGCCGTATGGACCTCATATGAACCCTGTAACACATCGGTTTTGATTTCTACGTCCCAGCGCCGGATACCTTCACCGGGCGATCGGATATCGCCGGAATAGAGGGTCTGCCGGGAATCCAGGGTTTCATTCCGCAGGGCCAGACGCACAAAGCGATCCAGAACCGGCGGCTCGATCTGGTCTTCGCTGTCCCGTCCTTCGTCGGCTGTTGGCGACTCCCCGATCCAATTTGCTCCATCCGATAATCCATCACCGGATACACCCAGATTAAGTTTCCATCCGGAAGCGGTAGGATCGGTCCGGAAGGCGGTGTCCGCTGAAAACAGGGGATCAAGATGGAGAGTGGTTACGGAATCCACCCAGCTATACATAGCATACCCTCCCCACGGTTGCAACCGGGACCGGACACCGGACCAACCCTCACCTTCCGTAGCTCCATATGGAAAGGGACCGGAAAACCGATTGCCGTCCACTTCGATTTCCACGGGAAAGGAATAGGGAGAGCTGACCAGGTTCCAGCCCGGCCGGAGGGTCAGATCGAACCCGGTCAAATCAATTGAGCGCCCCGGCCCGGCCGTCAGGACAATTGCATTTTCCACCCGTTGTTGTATCCAATAGCCCACTCCCGGTTGGAGAGAGTCGGGACGGACCCAGTCCGACCCTTCCCAACCATACACCTGCCAGGTATGATCGCCGGGACCGGTGCCCAGCGGCGATTGAATCCGGGTTGCCAGACTGGCATCCTGCATCCGGGTCGGAACGGAAAAGATCCGCCAGGTTTTCCTGGAGAGACCGGCCGGATACGCACTTCCGGACTGGGACATGCTGACGGCTTCGGAGGCAACCGTCACTGGCACGGACATCCGATCCGTTTCCATGGAGCGTCCGGCCGTGTCCACGGCACTGATCGAATAGACGACTCCGTTCACCGCTACGGCTGCGCCCGGTATGGCGGCCTGAAAGGCGCGGGATCGATTCACCGTACTCATCATGATTTCATGGAAGATGGATTCGCCCCCGGTTAAATAACGCAACGTGGCCGTCACGGCGGGAAAATATTCCGGGAAGGTGATCGAAACCGGTAGGTCCCCACCCGGTGACACCGGTGTATCCTGATAGTCAGTGATGTCCAGTTCCTGGGTAGCCGTAACCGTAATCCATTGACTGTCAGGCACCGATGCGACCAGACTGTCGGACACGATTAACACGACCGGAAACCGGGTGGTCCGGGTCACGTCCGGCGTCGTGATCCCGGGACGGGCAGCGGTCAGGTTTACCGGCGATAATTCTTCGGGAATCAACCAGGTGAAACGCAGCGAATCCCGATCTTCATCGAAGGAAGCGGTCCCGTCCAAAGAAAAGGTCATCCGTTCCAGGGTAATTTGATCCTCTCCGGCCACAGCCACCGGTGCATCATTGACATTCACTACCCGGATGATGAATTCCTGATGGACCGGTTCGGCGATCCCGTCGCTGAGCCACACCGCTACGGGGTGGTCGCCCACATCCTCGTTTCCCGGTGTTCCCGTCAGAATCGAGTCGTCCTGAAATTCCAACCAGTCCGGCAGGACACTCACGCCGAAGGTCAGGGCATTCCCGTCCGGATCCCGGCCCTGCAGGACATAGGTATACGGCTGGTCTTCATCCACTACCGTTTCAGGTTCGCTGGTGAATACGGGCGGCCGGTTGGACTGGATCAGTTCCACCACCAGCGTATCCTCCACCCGGGCCAGGGAATCATCCGTGGCGCGGATGATCAGGGGGAGCATCCCGGCAAAATCCGGCTCCGGAATGAAAAACAACAGTGTGCTGTCCGGCCGGGGATGTTCGATTCGAAGAGAGTCACCACCGGGTTCCGGAATACGGGCCGAAAATTCCAGGTGGTCGCCCGGATCCACGTCCATAAAATGGGCCTCCAGATAGGGATCGATGAGGTATTCCTCCTGACCCGCCGGAGCCGAAACATCGGAGAAGGGAATGACCAGGACGGGAGGGTCGTTGCGGTTGGTCACGGTCAAAGTGAATGCCTGGATCTGGGGAGGTCCCACCGGGTCCGTGACGGACAGTTGGACGGGGTACGATCCGACGTCGTCGTTGACAGGAACTCCCGACAGGATTCCGTCGCCGGAGAGCTCCAGCCAGTCGGGAATGGTGATGGCTGAAAATATCAGAGAATCGCCGTCCACATCTTCCGCCTCCAGATGGTAGGTGTAGAGTTGATCCTCTCCGGTTACCAATACGGGCTGACTGGTAAAAACGGGAAGATCGTTTACCGGTAGAACGGTGATGGTCAAATCGGACCAGCCGCTGAGTTGGTCATTCGCCACGGCGGTGGCCGTAAAGCGGAGGGTTTCTACTCCGTTCCAGTTGGAATCCGGGAGCTCAAATCCGGCGACGGAATCGCCTGAAATCGTAACCGATATGGCCTCATTTCCGGTTACGCTCCAATGGACGGGATCGGAATAGTCCAGGTACTCATTCAGATGGATGTCCGGCAGGGTCTCCCCTTCCAGGATTTCTACCGGCGTCAGAGGCAGAACCACCGGGGCGATGACCGGCAACACCGTGAAGGTGACCTCGGCCGTATCGGAATAAGCGCGGTTGGTTCCCACATCCTGGACGACCAGGGCCACGGTTTCGCTCCCGGACGGATCCGCACTTACCCAACGGGGACGGGCCATTTGATCCGGATCGATGTCGATGGTCAATCGATTGGCTCTGATTTCATAGGGACTTTCCGGTGACCCCAGAATGTCATCACTCTGAAACACAACGGTATCTATACCGGATACCATGTCACCCCGGCGGGCATCCCACACGCGAAATCGGAGCGTTTCCCCGTTCACGTTTCCATAGATGGTCAGAAAAAAGATCCAGCGATTCAGGACGAACTCCGGTGTGGCCAGGCCCCGGCATTCATCACCGGCAAATACACCCAGCAAGACGGCCTCCGTATCCACAGGAGTTTCCCGCAGTTCCACGGTGGAGGTCAGGTTCATATTGAATTCGAATCCATTCGGATCCACGGACCAACCCGGCTCCGGTCCGGTGCTGTCGGATACGGGATAAAAATAGGTCCAGGCCACTTCCTGGCTGTCCAACTCGGTCAAATATTCCCGCAGGTTGATATCCTGAAATTCGCCTCCGATCCCGATCGTATCATCCGGAATGGCGCTCAGGACGGGAGGATGATCCACCGGGAGGATGGTGAAGGTCACACTGTCCGTGGAAGAAAAACCGTTCGCCGTCACGTCCGTCACCGTGAATCCCAACGTTTCACTCCCCACCCAGTCCGGCTGCACCGGGGCCACCGTCACCACGTGGTCCGGCCCGATTTCCACCGACAAATTCTCTGCACCCCCCACACTCCAGGTCACACTGTCCCCGTCCAGCTCCGTCACGTACCCATCCAGATCGAACGGCGCAAAGGCCTGTCCCGCTTCCACCGTCTGATCTTCCAGTCCCGACACCACCGGCGTATGATCCGGTAATATCGTGAATCCCGCCGCCGTGCTGTCGCCGTATCCATGCAGCGTGTTCACGTCCTGCACCTCAAACTCCACCGTCTCCGTTCCGCTCCAACCGGGATCGATCACACTCACCGTGCCGATTCCATCTGAAATGTCCACCGCCAGATAACCCGCTGTCACCTCCAACGGCGCTTCCGGAGTCCCCAGGGAAGTATTGGCCGCAAACACCACCTCTGCGGTCGTGGGCAGATTCAACGACGCCTGATCCTCATACAACCGCAACCTCAGGGTATCCCCGTCCGTATTCCCGTATACCGTCAGAAAAAACAACCATTCTCCCAAAACCTCCACCGGACTGACCACGCCCCGTACCTCCGTCCCCTGGAGGGCCGCCAGTTCCGCACCGGGCGATACCACCGCCGCGCCCCGGGCGGTCACCCGGGCGGTTATCGTCATGCTGGACACGTAGGCCGACGGCTGGACCACCCACCGGGGATTCGTGTCCGTCTGCGCCGGCGTCAAAAACCGACGGCCGAAGGCCAGACTGTCGCCGTCTATCTCCGTCACATAGGTGTTCAATTCCAGGGATGCAAACATTCCGCCGCTGCCGATCACCTGATCCGGAATGGCGCTCAGGACGGGAGGATGATCCACCGGGAGGATGGTGAAGGTCACGCTGTCCGTGGAAGAAAAACCGTTCGCCGTCACGTCCGTCACCGTGAATCCCAACGTTTCACTCCCCACCCAGTCCGGCTGTACCGGGGCCACCGTCACCACGTGATCCGGCCCGATTTCCACCGACAAATTCTCTGCACCCCCCACACTCC
>RFIZ01000038.1 GCA_003695105.1 Fidelibacterota bacterium | reverse complement strand
CTCCAATAACCGTGCCTTCATCGGCTACAACGTGTATCGTTCGGAAGACGGCGGCGTCAACTTTGCTCCGGTGGCTACCGGCGTGACGGATCTGTTCTATACCGATAACACGGTTGTGAACGGCACCACTTACTGGTATGCGGTGACCAGCCAGTACGATGAAGGGGAATCTCTCTTCTCCAATATTGCCGTGGCCACACCGCTGGCCGCCGGTACCCTGCCGTACTTCACCGATCTGGAGTCGGACAATGGCCTGTTTGCCGCCGACGGCGACTGGCAGTGGGGCGCCCCCACGGCCTTCGACGGACCGGATTCGGCTCACAGCGGTCTCAATGTCTGGGGTACCGTCCTGGATGACGATTATCCCAACAACTCCGTCTCCTGGCTGCTGAAACCCTTCGATCTGTCCGGCGTCACCGGCACAGCCGTCATGGGTGGCTGGGCCTGGTATGACATTGAATCCGGTTGGGATTACTGCTACATCGTGGCGGGACCCGACACGGCTGGATTCTACTGGATTCTGGATGAATTCACCGGTACCTCCGACGGCTGGGAAGACGGTATGGTTCTGATACCGGATGAATTGCTCAGCAGTTACACCTATCTGGGCTTCCTGTTCGTCTCCGACGGATCGGTAACCTACCCCGGCATGTTTGTGGATGACCTCTGGGTTGAGGATATGCAATTGCCCGAACTCACCCTGGACGGTGTTTCCTTTGATGGTCTGAACGTCCGTCTGAATTACGGCGAAATGTTCGGTTCCACCAGCTTTGGTCTTGGGAATGCCGGAACGGACACCCTGGACTACAGCATCCATTACGATGCGGCCATGGGTCGGATCATCAACGCCCGTGAAATCGACGGTGCTCACATGTGGTCCATGGATCCGCCGCCGGCGCCGGGAACGACCGTTGACCTGACCCTGTACGTGACCAACGAAAGCTCCGATGCCGAATGGATCGACTCGGTGGCGGTTACCTTCCCGACGGGTGTCACAGTGAACAGTTCCACGGATATGGTAGTCGTGGGCGGAACCCGCTATCTGGCCACCGACGGTTCCACTGGTGACGGTGCCACTATCGTCTGGAACAACTGGGACGGCGGATTCGGGAATATTTACAGTACCGAAACCGCTTCCGCCACGGTCAATGTGACCATCGATTCCAGTTATTCAGATATGGTCTACTTCGATTATGCCCTCAGCGGCGATGACTGGGGAGATCCGCCTCACAATGTGTCCGGTACCTTCGTCTTCCTGCCGCCGATCTTCGAAGTGGCTATTACGCCGGATACCGGTTACGTAGCTCCGGGTGATACCACCACCATCACCAATGATGTTTCGGTGAACACCTACTATCCGGGCTTCTATCCTGGTTTCCTGACGATCAGTCATAACGATCCTCATCTCCAGGGTATGGATGTGGTCTTCCCCTTCAACGTGACCCTGGATCCGGGACGGGGTGACCTCACGGGTACCGTAATCTCCTCTTATGACAGTACGGCGATTGAGGGCGCCACCGTTTCTGTGGATACATTCATGACCACTACCGATGCGGTGGGGAACTTCACGATCACTGGAGTGCCGGAAGGCGTCTGGGCGGTGATGTTCCATGCTCCCGGGTTCTACGATTACGTGGATTCGTCCGTGGTGATCGGCATCGACAGCACCACGACGCTGGATGTGGCCATGGATCCCAAATTCCCCGAAATCGTTATCGATTCTCCGGCTGAGGGAGAGACCGTCTATGGAGCCACCGTACCGGTCGAGTTCACGGTGAGAAACTTCAAAGTCGGTGGTGAACCGCCGGCACGCTCCTCCGTTGAACATCAGGATCTGACTCAGCCCGCGCCGGCGGATGCAGCGGCCAAAGGGCCGCGGACGGATGTTCCGGAAGGCCTGGTGCGGGTGGAAGCCGCGCCGCGCGAACTGGTGATGCTGTCACAACATGACGGAACACCCTACAACGGCTATTACCAGAACTTCGGCCAGGGGTACGGTGTGGTCTATGATTTGACCGACTATCCCGGCGCTTCTCTGGAACTGGTCGACTTCCGCCACAGCTCCTGGGGTCTGACGGGTACCTGGGATTATGCCATCCATGTGGTGGATATGGAAACCCGAACTCCGCTGGCAGTGATTACCGGACTGCAGACCACCGTCAATGACGATTGGGAGCTGGGCGTGTCCCTGGGAACGGTCCCCACGGACGGCCAGACCTTCATCGGCGTCTTCATGGAGCCCATGGGGAATGTTTCTGACGATGCCTATCCCGATATTGATTGGGATGCGGCTCTGGATGGTGACAGCCGGTTGATCAATATTGCCGACTATAGCGATCTCGGAGCGGCCGGTGGTGACTTCCTGATGAACCTCTGGATCGATCCCACCGGTGGTCATATCGACGGTCACATTCAGTACTTCCTGGATGGCGAACTGTTGGGTGACCACTACAGCCACGATCCAATCATGCTGGAAAATGTGGCCATGGGTGATCACAACGTGAAACTGCAGTTGGTGGATACCCTGGGGAATGTCCTGGATCCGGATGCCTGGGATGAAGTGAACTTCACCCGCGGTAACCATGCTCCCGAAGACTTCAGTCTGGCATTTGCCGGAACGAACAACGGGAACATCAACATCACCCCGGATAACCTGACCACGGAAATCCTGTTCATGTGGACCCAGTCCATCGATATGGATATGGATGTGGTGAACTACAACTTCTGGTTCATCAGCGGTCAGGATTCCATCCGGATGTTGACCACCGATCAGATGAGCGCCAATATTTCCAACCAGGCGATCTACGATTCCGTGAACGCCCATGGTTGGGATGGTGTCAGTACCGCCGCCTGGGCCGTGGAAGCCACGGACGGTTATGCGTCTACCTGGGCTACGGATCCCTACGGCATCTCCGGTGTGACGATCGATTACACCGCCATGGGTGTGGGCGACGAAGCCTTCATCCCGGATGAGTTCGCCCTGTACCAGAACTATCCGAACCCGTTCAACCCCGTGACTACGATTGTCTATGACATTCCGGAAGCCTCCGATGTGACGATCGAGATCTACAATATCGTGGGTCAACGGGTGCGGACACTGGTGAACGCTCATCAGGAACCGGGACGGTACAAGATTCATTGGAACAGCACCAATGACATGGGAGCTCCCCTGTCCTCCGGTATGTATATCTACCGGATTCAGGCCAAGGATTTCTCGGCAGTCAAGAAGCTGATCCTGATGAAATAACCTTCACCCGGTCAATACCAAACCTGAAAGAGGGGTTCTGCGGAACCCCTCTTTTTTTATCTGCTTTCCTCTGGTAGGATTCGTTGCTAATTTATTGTTCAATTTCGATCATCGCATTGCATCAATCTTGGGGAGGTTATATGCACCGTTGGACACTCGTTTCACTGTGGATTGTTTGTCTTGGTATATCCCTGGCCGCTTCACCTGATCAAACCGAATTTGTACTGAAAAAATATTCCCGGGGAGAACCCCTGACCGTTGCGGAAAAAGAATTAATCACACCACTGCTACAATTCCGGGAAGAACAGAGAAGAGCGGTTCTCCCATCTTCGGGAAGAAATTCCAACCGGGACACCTTTGTGGAAGATTTTGAAGGTCCGTTCCCGCCGGCCGGGTGGTCGGTCATCGATAACGATGGCGGCAATTCCATGAACCCCACCTTTACCTATTTCACCGCCTATTCCGGCTCTCAGGGTGTACAGGCCATGGGTTGCCAGGACGACTACCTGATTACTCCGCCGTTGCTGGTCTTATTGCCTACCGATTCTCTGAGTTTTTGGCTCCGGACCGAATCTACCGCCTATGACAACAGTTTTGAAATTTTGGTTTCCACCACCGGTACTGCCCTGGACGATTTTGACATCGTTCTGGCTGATTTTCCCCACTGGTCCAACAATGTCTGGACCCATATGTCTTTTCCCCTGACCGATTATTTAAGGGCGACGATCTACATCGCTTTCCATGTCTATTATTCCGAAAGCCAGGTGTGGGATTTTGGCTTTGACGATATTTCGATTCCACAGATATATTTGGGTCCCGAGCCACCTGCGGCCGCTTATGGCCCCTCTCCTGCAGATAGTGCCACCGGGGTTGAAATTACCACACCTTTACAGTGGTATCCCGGTCTGGGCACTCAGGGCAGTCGTCTATATTTTGGCACCGATGATCCCCCCACCAATCTGGTCAATGGAACCGATTTGGGGGATACAACAGTCTATTGGCCCGATTCCCTGTTGGCCTACAGTACGACCTATTACTGGCAGATCATTCCGTACAACGAATATGGCGAAAACACGAACACCCCCGTCTGGCAGTTTACCACCCGGGAAGATCCTACCCTCTATCCACCTGTCTTGGAAGATTTCGATGCCGGATATCCTCCGCCCAACTGGACCGAAGCGCAGGGACTCCTGGGGGATCCCACCGATTTCCAGCCTGGCATCACTTATTCCGGTTGGACTCAGGATGGATTCGCCAATGACGGCTTCATCGGCAGCGCCAAATTAAACATCTACGGTTCTTTCCGGGATGAATGGATGTTTACCCCCCCGGTGTATCTGGGAGACGGCACCGATGAATACCGGTTGGAATTCGATCTGGCCCTGACCCCCTGGATGCAGACCGGACCGGCACAACTGGGTTGGGATGATCTGTTTGCCGTGGTGATCTCCACCGATATGGGACAAACCTGGTCTTCTTCCAACGTTCTCCGCGCCTGGACGGATACCACCGACATTTCCAATACCGGTGACCACATCATTATTCCGCTTACGGGATATTCCGGATATGTGATGTTCGGTTTTTATGGAGAATCCACCGTCTCCAATGCCGATAACGATTTGTTTGTGGATAATCTCCAGGTTCGGATCACACCGACGACACCCATATTCACCAGTGATCCGGACAGTGTGGCCTTCGATTCAACCACGATCGGTGAATTTTCGGACTTTATTCCCGTGGCTTTTACCAATACAGGGATTGATACCCTGACCATCACGGCGGTACGACTGACCGGTCCAGATTCGTCCCAATTCGAGTTGTCCGATGTGAACACCTATCCAGTGTCCCTGACGATCGATGACATGCTGGAGCTGGCAGTACGGTTTCATCCCGATACAACCGGATTTCTCCAGGCAGCACTGGAAGCGACCGATGATCAGGGAAGGGTGGTACACACAATTCCGGTTACGGGAATGGCCTATCCGGATCAACTCAATCCTCCGGGTTATGTGATTGCCAATGCCGGAATTCAATCCGCCACAATCTTCTGGGGACCGCCCGGAACCCAGATGGGTGACCTGTTCATCAATGCTTTCCCGGTGGATTCCATTCCCTTTTCCGCCTCCGGCAGCACCATCGATTACCACGATGATATCGGACCCTTCTCCGATCCGGGAGTGATCTGTGACTGGTACGGATCCAGTTATGTGGGTCGGGGTAATGATGTGGTCTATGAAATGACACTGTCGGAGGAACAAACTCTTACGGTTTCTCTCTGTGGCTCCAGCTACGATTGCGCCCTGGGTATTTATATTGCCGAAACGATGGAAACAGCAGTGGCCAACGATGACTTCTGCGGATTGCAGTCCGAAATCACCTGCACCTTTCCCCCCGGCACCTATTACGTGGTTGTGGATGGGTACTCCGATTTTTCCAACGGGGATTATGTCTTGAATATATATCCTCCGACTGATCGGTCCCTGCCCCGGGAGTTGACGCCGGAAGAGGCGGAATCCAAGTGGCTGGCGGATCAACGGGTCGCGGAGCCGAATTCGGAGCAGAATCAGCGCGCCTTCCTGGGCTACAATCTGTATCGGTCCTACCAGGCGGAACCCTTTGACCTGATCCTGGAAGGAACCGACCAGCTTTCCTATGCCGATACAAATCTGGTTCCCGGAGACCAGTATCGTTATCAGGTGACAGCCCTGTACACCAGCGGAGAATCTGCCCCTGCGGGTCCGGCAACGGTCATTCCGGAAGCCGTTCCCGGCCCGGCAGTGATCATCCAGTACCCGCTTGAGGGGGACACGGTCTACCAAAATCCCGTTGAAGTTCAGTTCAATGTCCAATACTTCAATGTAGGCTCCCCAGGGACGGCTGACGGTTACATCAATCTGGTCGTGGACGGGCAGGATTCATCCACAATCACGGTAACGGGAGTGGTACCGTTGTACGGATTGTCGCTGGGGGAACACCACGTGTACATGGAATTGGTGGACAATGGCGGTCATCCTCTCACACCTCCCGCCAGTGATGAAGTTACCTTTACCCGGGGAAATCATGCTCCGGCCGACTTCAGTCTGCTTTACGCCTTTACCAATAACGGGAACATCAACATTACACCCAACAATCTCACGACTTCCCGCATGTTTTCCTGGACGGAATCTCAGGACCCGGACGGTACGGCTCTGACCTATTCCCTGTATTTCATTTCGGCGACAGACACTCTGCTGTTGACCACCACGACCGGCAATTCCACCAGTCTGACCAACCAGGCCATCTATGATTCCCTTCGGTACCACTACTGGCCGGCCGTTTCCCAGTGCATCTGGAATGTGTCCGCTTCCGACGGGGATACGGAAACCTGGGCCGACGATCCCTATGGAATCGGTTCGCTGACGATCGATATCAGTGCCATGGGAACGGAAGCCGACCCGCCGCTTCCGGAAACCTTTGCGTTGTATCCCAGCTATCCCAATCCCTTCAACCCCGCCACAACCATTCGTTATGACGTTCCGGAAAGCGGATCTGTAACCCTGACGGTGTATGATCTGCAGGGCCGGCGGGTGAAGACTCTGGCGGCGGGACTCCGCGAACCCGGCCGGTATCGGGTCCGCTGGTCCGGAACCGGAGCCGATGGCTACCCCGTGGCTTCCGGTATGTACCTGATTCGAATGGAAGCCGCCGGATTCGTGTCGGTGCAAAAGGTTTTACTCTTGAAATAAGCGGAAACGGAAGCGAATCGGGGCAAGACGGCTACCCACCGGGGCATTGCCAACTCCCATCCCGGATCCGGGTTTGGTAAATCGGGAATTGAAACTGATGGAAAAAACTGGTAAGCTTGATTCGTCGAATATGACGTTTAATCAACCATAGGAGAAGATCATGCAAAAAGGAAGCATCAACCGCGTCATTTTAGTCGGCCATCTGGGGTCCGACCCGGAGACGCGGTATACCACCACCGGCAATGCCGTCGCCACTTTCAACCTGGCCACCAATGAGACCTGGAAAAACTCGGAAGGCAATCTGGAAGATAAGACGGAATGGCATCGTTGTGTCCTCTTCGGGAAATTGGCCGAATCCGCCAAAGACGTCTTGACCAAAGGGCAGCTGATCTATCTGGAAGGCCGGCTTCGTACCCGTCAATGGGAAGACAAGGACAACGTCCGGCGGTACACCACGGAAATTGTGGGGGAAATGTTTACCATGCTGGGCGGGCGTAAACAATCCAGTGAAACGGCGACCGGTGACGCTCAAAACGGCGGCAACGGAGACGACTTGCCCTTTTAACTACTTCGGACGCACATACGCCAGGGGTCGGTCACGACCCCTTTTTTTTGTATTGGCTGACGAATGTAACTTACCCGCTCATGGATTTAAAAAAACTCCAGCCGCGTCCCAAAGCTGTCCGCTACCTGGCGAACTATCTGGCGTTATTTCTGGGTTCGATAATGACCAAACTCAAGGTATCGGGCCGGCACCATATCCCTCGCCGGGGACCGTTCATTGTAGCCTGCAATCATTTCAGTATTCTGGATCCGGCTCTGGTTTTGTATGGAATTCAACGACCGGTCAATTTTCTCATGGCCACCGATCAAATTGTCGACCCTCTGTTCATCTGGGCTCCCTGGCTGTATGGCTACATTCCCACGGATCGCCGGCAGTTGGCACCTTCTACGATCAAACAGGCGCTGAAGGCGTTGGAAAGGAAGGAAGTGGTGGGCATTTTTCCGGAGGGCTATTCCCAATCCACGGTATTACGGCCGGCGAAGCGGGGAGCCATCTATCTGGCCCAGACCATGGCGGTGCCCATCCTTCCCGTCGCCATTCAGGGGGCGGAGAGTTTGTGGGACAACTGGCTCCGGGGCAACCGCCCTTCCCTGCGGGTGCGCATTGGCCGACCCTATCGGCTGCCTCCGTATCTACCCGGCAGGGACCGCCGTCAGGACTGGCTTCGGAGACAGGGAGATGATCTGATGGTGCGGATCGCCGCTTTATTACCGGAGTCCTATCATGGCCTCTACCGGGGTCATCCCCAAATTACAGTGTATCGATCTGAAAATCGGTTGGCGCTGCCGTCTGATTCCGGGTAATCAACGCCAATCCTGTCAAGGTAATCACCCCTCCCGCGATGGTGAGACCGGGAACCGGTTCGGCCAGAAAAATCCAGGCCAGCAAAGAGGCGATCACCGGTTCACCCAGGGGGACGGAAGCCACCACCGTTGGACGAATAAATTTCACGGCGTAGCTGAAGAGGGTATGGCCGACCACCGTGGGAATCAGCCCCAGGAGGAAAAGCCAGAGAATATCCTGCCCTTCAAACTGAAAGACCCGGACCCCCGTGACCAGGGCAATCAGGAAGAGAGTGACCCCGGCGATAGAATAGACCAGTCGGGAATAGGCAATGGTGCCTGTATCCTGGCGGATGTCTTCGGCGATCAACAGTACCAGAGCCATCCAGAGGGAACTGAGCAGGGCCAGCCCGTCCCCCCATCGTCCCTGACCGGCAAAATGATATCCGCCGGTATTGATGAGAATTCCACCTACAACCGACAGCAACAATCCTGCGATGATGGCGACGTTCCAGCGACGGCGGAGATAAAAACGTTCGATGAGGGCCGTAAAGATCGGTGCCATGGTGGCGAAGACCGTGGCATTGGCCACGGAGGTCAATTTCAAGGCACCGAAAAAACAGGCAAAGTGGAACCCCAGAAACATACCGGCCAGGAGGGTTTTTTTCAAATGGGTGCGGCTCATTTTGGATTGGGGTTTGATGGCCGTCCAGCTCCATAAGAGGGTGGAGGCCACCGCCATCCGCCAGAAGGCAATGGATACGGCTGCCAGCCCGGGGAGAAACCGGGCGAACAAGGAAGATGTACTGACGGCCACCAGGGCGGTCAGGAGCAACAGGAAAATCGTATTCGACCGGGGCAAGGGATTTAAAATTTATAGTAGAGGGCGATGGTCGGCCGTTGAAAGTGCAATCCGAAGCGCCAATGTTCGTCTTTGGCATAAATGAACCCCACATCTGTAAACACCGGCCCAAAATGTGTGTCCCGGCCGGCATCCATATAAATTGGGATGTAGTGTTCATCATAAAACACGGAAAAGATCAGTTTCAGGTTGGGCCGGGCATCGTAGTCCAGCCCGGCATAATACCGCGAAAGCACCGGTTCACCGGGATAAAAGATGAAACTGGCCCCCAGATTGTAGTTGATGCGACCCTGCCCGGACGTTTTCAATTTGGACAGGGTATAAGCGATGAACAATTCTTCCCAGGGCTTGTTTCCGCTGGTAAACGGTCCAAAGTCGGAAGAGTAATCCGCATATTGTCCCGAGGTCACCTGATAGTTACCATCTGGCAAGTACAGTGTATCCTGGAAGGAAACCAGGGAGAAGTCTTCACCGATGCGCAGCCACATGGTTTGAGTTTCCGGATTCCTGGAAGTATCACCGCTGAGAAAATTTCCAGCCTGGTCATACTCAGCCCAACGGTTCCATTCCTGCCAGCTTTCACGCCGCCATTTGAGTTCCGGCAGACCCCGTTGATGGAAGTGACCTCCGATGGACAGGGCCTGCATTTTCTGAATACCGCCGGTTTTCAGAACCATCCATTTGGGTCGAAAATTCAAATCCCCTACGACCCAGCTGGCCCAGCGGGTGGAAACCTGAAACCGGTCGGAAAACCCGTAGGCGGCGGAAAATCCGCTGATATAGAAAACATTTTTTTCCAGGGGAAAGCCGGTGGGATCAAACCACAAATCGATCAACCGCTCGTCGCTGAAATACCACCGCTCCGGATTGCTGCCGGATCGTCCCTGCTGTTCACTGGCCCGCAGAAAATCCACCCGCTCGATGGCGTCACCGGGGATCGTCAGGATCCCCAAACCGGATCGCACTACAAAGCTGTCCGGGGTTTCCTGCAGAAGATCACCCTCCACGATATCCCCGTTCTTCAGAGTGATGGTCACCCGGTCCGGCTGGATCTGATCCTTTCGGAGGGTAATCATTCCCAGAGCAGTGGAGAGGGTTACGGTTGAATCGGTTTCTGTCTTGACGGTTCCGGTGATTTTTTCTCCCGACTTCAGGTACAGTGTTTTTTCCTGATTCTGGGCCGGGAGCAGAGATATCAATCCCAGAGCCAATCCTACCCAAAGCTTTTTCATGGTATTCTCCCGATTCTACAGGGTGAAATTACACTGATGCCTAGGCTGTAAAACACGAGAAAAGCCGGGGAGGTATATCGGAAGCATTTTACACCGGTTTTGCCTAAATTGAGTCCGGAGTCTGACTTGTGACCGGGGTCAATCCGTTGGGTCCCCTGATTGGAAATATCCGAGAACCATTGTAGAATAACCGCTCAAAACCGGGAAAGGAAATGATGAGAAAACCAGTTCTGGCCTTGATGGCTGTCTTGATCCTGCTGACGGCATGTGGGAAAAAACCCTCTGCCAATGACAAAAAATTGATCCTTCCCCAGGAACGTCATTTTAAAAACATCCGTCAATTGACGTTTTCCGGGGAGAATGCCGAAGCTTATTTCAGTGCCGACGGAACAAAATTGATCATGCAGGCTCACGATGGAAAAGGGAAATGTGATCAAATCTATATCATGGACATCGCCACCGGAGAACGTCACTTGGTCTCCACTGGAGACGGAGTAACCACCTGCAGTTATTTTCAGTATCCCAATGACGATAAAATCATCTATGCTTCCACCCATCTGGCGGACAAAGATTGTCCACCGCCTCCGGATTTCAGCAAGGGCTATGTCTGGAAGCTATATCCGGGGTACGATATCTTCCGTGCCGATCCCGATGGATCGAACCTGGAACGATTGACAGACAGTCCGGGCTATGATGCCGAAGCCACGTATGCGGAAGATGGCAGTCGGATTATTTATACCTCGCTGGCCAGCGGAGATCTGGAAATCTGGACCATGAAACCGGACGGTTCTGACAAAATTCAACTTACGGATCGACTGGGCTATGACGGAGGCGCGTTTTACTCCCACGACGGCACCAAAATCGTCTGGCGCGCATATTATCCCGAAACGGAAGAAGAAATCGCCGATTACAAGGCTCTGCTGGCCGAGAATATGATCCGACCCATGGCGCTCCAGATCAGGGTTATGAATGCCGACGGCTCCAACCCGGTGCAAGTGACCCACAATCAGGCCGCCAACTTTGGTCCTTTTTTCTTCCCGGATGATCAGCGCATCATTTTCTGTTCGAATATGGCCGACCCTCAGGGGCGTAACTTCGATCTGTGGGCGGTGAATGTCGATGGAACCGGGCTGGAGCGCATCACCTATTTCGATGATTTTGATGGTTTTCCCATGTTCAGTCCCGACGGAAAATACTTTGTGTTTGCCTCCAACCGGAATCAGGCCAAACCGGGGGACACCAACATCTTTATTTGCGAGTGGGTTGATTGAAACCCTTATTGGTGATACTCCCGGTCCTCCTGGCGGCTTCGGGATCGACACCGGTCGGTTCCGTCCCCATGAACGACCCGGCCTACGAGCCGGTGAAGGAAAAACTGGTGCGCCAGGGAGTTCCGCCTGCCTTTGTGGATCGCACCTTTGCTTCCGACCGGATCGCCGTGGAGCCCGGCGTGGTGACCCGGTTCCAGAAACCCTACGAAAAGAAACCGTACGCCGTCTACCGCAAACTCTTCCTCACACCGGAACGGGTTCAACGGGGAGCCCGGTTCTACCACCGGCATGAAACCCTGTTCCGGTCCGTGGAAAGACAGTACGGGGTGGACCCCTACCTGCTGTTGAGTATCATCGGGGTGGAAAGCAATTTTGGTGAACATCATGAAGATTATTCCGTGTTCAACGCCCTGTATACGGTGGTGCATGAAATTCCCCGGAAATCCGACTGGGCTGTCCAGCAACTGGTGGAATTTCTCCTCTATTGCTACCGGGATGATCAGGACCCTCACGCCCTCTATGGTTCTTATGCCGGTGCCTTTGGCTACGGCCAATTCATTCCTTCCAGCTTCAACCATTATGCTGTGGATTTCAATGGAAACGGAAAACGGGAACCTTACAACTGGGATGATACCGTAGCTTCTGTGGCCAATTACCTGCGGCAAAACGGGTACCGCCGCGGCGAAAACCTGTTTTCCCGTCAATCTTCAGCCGGAAAAGCCGTCTGGGCCTACAATCACTCCGAAAATTATGTCCGGGCCGTCCTGGAATTCCGTCAGCTGCTCATGGATCAAATCAACGGAAAGTGATCTCCTCCGGTCATAATTGAACCGTCAGGGTGATTTCCTCTTCCCCCCGGCGTACGGTCACGGGCACGCTCTGGCCCTTTTTCAGCTCTCCCAGGCGATACATGTAATCGTAAATGTCTTTCACCTCTTTGCCGTCGATGGCAATGATTACATCACCCTTTTTCATTCCCGCTTTATCCGCCGGACCGCCCTTGCGGACACCATCCAGGGCCATTCCGGTAGTTTGACTCACATAACTGGGGATTACACCGAAAGTGACTTTGAAACCGCGCCGACTGGTTTCGGAGGCTTCCTTGGGGCCGGCTTCGGCAAAGGCCAGCCGTTCCTCGTCCTGGGAATAATATTGAATGACGTCGGCCACGAACTGCACGATTTTTTTCCCGTCTTCGGGATTGATCTTTTCCCAGTCATCGGACGGTTTGTGATAATCTTCATGGGTTCCGGTGAAGAAAAACAGTACCGGAATATCTTTGGTGTAAAAACTGGCGTGGTCGCTGGGACCGTACCCTTCCTGGCTGAAACCCAGGGCAAACTGGTAGGCGCGGTTGAATTCTTTCATATAGATCTCAAAGTCAGGGGAAGTGCCCACGCCGCCGATGGTCAATTTGTGGTCCACGGCCCGGCCGATCATGTCCATATTGATCATGAGATCCACCTGTTTGAGATCCACCAGAGGGTGGTTCACAAAATATTTTGATCCCAACAATCCCAATTCCTCACCGTCGAAGGCCATGAGTATCACACTGCGCTTCAATTCATTCCGGTGGGCGGCCAGATATTCACCGGCTTCGATCACGCCGGACACGCCGGAAGCGTTGTCATCGGCACCGTTGTGAATGGCCACCGTATCCGGTTGCAGGGAACCGCTCCCGGGTCCGCCCAGGCCCAGGTGATCGAAATGAGCACCCAGAACGATGTATTCATTTTTCAGGTCGGGGTCGCTTCCGGGGATAAAACCCACCACATTGGCGGCGTTCGCCAGGTGTTGCACCAGATCGATGTTGGCCTCGATTTGGGTTGCCAGCGGAACCGATAAGGGAGCGCGGTTGTCGTCCAATTCCTGGCGCAGAGCCGTCACGGACTTTCCCAGGGGTTTCAGCAACTCCGCCGCCACGGCATTGGACACGTGAATAACCGGTAATCCGGCACCGGAAAAACTCTGGTCATAGCGTAGAGGAAGCAATTCTTCGTCGTCCGGTTCGGACACAAAAATCACTCCGCCCGCCTGATGATCCCGGGCTACCAGCGTTTTTTTGCGCAAAGCCAGATGGGCATCGAAGGGAGAATGGGGGGAATCGTCCTCCGGCCCGCCCCGGAAAATGACAACCCATTTCCCGGTCACATCGACATCGTCATAGTCGTGCCAATTGATGGAATCTCCGATGTCGAATCCATAGCCCACAAAAACGGCTTCGGCCGCCAATCCTCCCGTGGCGGAAAAGCCCAGGGGCGTATAATCCTGTCCCACCTGATAAGAGCGCCCGCCGATGGCCAGCGAATTGTCGGGACCCAGATCAAGCGATTTCACGAAAGTATAGGGCTGTTCGTAGGAGCCGTCGGGATTCAGGGGGAGAATTCCGGCTGCCTGAAACTGGGCTTCGATATACTCCCGGGCGGTTTTGTCCTCCGGCGACCCGGAACGGCGACCTTTCAATTCATCGGAAGACAGGTATTGGATATGATGCAAAAATTCGTCGGCCGTGATGGCGGGATTGGTATCGACGGCAACCGATGGCTGGGGTGGGGCTGAAGGCGTTGGCTGCGGTGCCTGGGTACAACTCCAGACGATCATAAACACAGCCGCGAACAAATATCTTCTCATGAACGGTTTCCTTCCACGGTGTTCTTTTCTCAGGTTTCAAGCAGATGATTACGAAAATATACGGTAATTTCCTGTCCCATAAAGCCAAGTTTTTCATTCATCCATCGATTAGGAGTATAACATGTCATTTCGCTTGCGTTGCCTGTGGCCGGGTCTGATCATTTTTCTGGCGGCCTGTCAGCCGGTTTCCTCACCCGGCCCGGAATCAGCCGCTACAACCCCTGACCTTTTACCTCTGGATTCTTCCATTGTTACGGGTCAATTGGACAACGGACTTACCTATTATATCCGGCCCAACCGTAAACCGGAAAACCGGGTGGAATTGCGACTGGTGGTGAATGCCGGATCGATCCTGGAACGGGAGGATCAGCAGGGCCTGGCGCACCTGGTGGAGCACATGGCCTTCAACGGTACCACCCATTTTCCCAAACAGAAACTGGTGGATTACCTGGAGCGGATCGGAATGCGTTTTGGCGCCGATGTGAACGCCTACACCAGTTTTGATGAGACGGTCTATATGCTGGAGGTTCCCACGGAAGAAGAAACTTATATCGATACCGGTCTCCAGGTGTTGCGGGACTGGGCCGGAGACGTTGCCTTTGAGCCGGAAGAAGTAGACAAAGAACGGGGAGTCGTGAAAGAGGAATGGCGCCTGGGCCGCGGGGCCGACGCCCGCCTGCGGGACAAGACCCTTCCGGTCATGGTGAAAGATTCACGCTATGCCGTTCGTTTACCCATCGGACAACCGGAAGTTCTGGACACGGCCCGATACGAAACGCTCACCGATTTTTATCATACCTGGTACCGCCCCGATTTGATGGCGGTGGTCGTGGTGGGAACCATCGATCCCGGGCGGATGGAGTCGGCTATCCGGATGCTGTTTTCCGATCTGAAAAATCCTGACCCGGAAAAGCCCCGGGTTTTGTATCCGGTCCCCGATCATGACGAACCCCTGACCGTGGTTGCCACCGATCCGGAGGCCGCCTACACCGTTCTCCAATGGATCGTAAAACAACCGTCAAGGGAGCAGGGCAGTCGGGAAAGCTATGTATCCGATCTTCGGGAACGACTGTTCACTTCTATGTTCAGTAACCGTCTGGACGAACTCCGGCAGAAACCGGATTCGCCTTTCCTCTATTCCTACACGGCCGCCGGGCCGCTGGTACGCACCAAAGATGCCTTTCAGTTGGTTACTCTGGTGAAAGAAGGTAAGATTGAATCCGCCCTGGAAACCCTGGCCCGGGAAGTGGAACGGGTCCGGCGCTACGGATTTACGGCAACCGAATTCGAACGGGCCAAAAAGAAGATGATCCGGAGTTATGAACAGGCCCTGAAAGAAGCCGATAAAACCGAATCCAGGTCTCTGGCCGCCGAACTGATCCGTCATTTTCTCACGGCTGAACCGGTGCCGGGAATTGCATATGAAACCGCTCTGGTGAAGGAGGTGCTGCCGCGCCTGACACTGGAAGAAGTGAACGCTCTGGCCGATCAACTCATGAGCCGGAAGAATACGGTCTTGGCGGTAACCGGTATGGACAAGGCGGGCCTCACCTATCCTGCCGGGGATGAATTGCTGGCGGTGCGGGAGCGGGTGCTGGCCGAATCGATTGATCCTTATGTAGACCGGGTATCGGAAGCCCCGCTGGTGGCTTACCTTCCGCCGGGCGGATCCATCGTAGCCGAAGACAGAATTGATGCCATCGATGCCTATGTCTGGACCTGCGCCAACGGCGTCCGGGTCTGCGCCAAACCCACCGATTTCAAAAACGATCAAATCCTTTTCACGGCTTTCAGTCCCGGAGGCGGCTCCCTGGTGCCCGACGACCGTTTTATCCAGGCCGTGTATGCCACCGGAATTGTGACGGCCGGGGGCGCCGGTACGTTTGATCGGATTCAACTGGAGAAAAAATTATCCGGAAAGGTGGTCAGCGTCCGTCCGTACATGGATGATTTGTGGGAAGGGTTCGAAGGATCCTCATCCCGGGAGGACCTCACAACCCTGTTTCAACTGATTTGGTTGTACGGAACGGAACCCCGGAAAGATTCCACTGCCTTTCTCAGTTACCGGCAACGGGTCCTGGATGTTGTCAGCCACCACCACTTGCAACCGGAGGCGGCCTACCGCGATTCGATCACGGCCCTGGTGAACGGTCACCATATCCGGGCGCGCTTTCCCTCCGAAGAAGATATCCGTTCCCTGGATCTGGATCAGGCCTTTCAAATTTATCGGGACCGTTTTGCCGATTTTGACGACTTTACCTTTGTTTTTGTCGGCAGCTTTGATCCGGACACCCTCCGGACGCTGG
>RFIZ01000003.1 GCA_003695105.1 Fidelibacterota bacterium | reverse complement strand
GGCCACGTGTTCGCCCACATTGCGAATTCCCAGGGCGTAGACAAACCGGGCGAAAGTGGTGGACTTCGATTGGTCCAGTGCGGCAACCAGATTGGCGGCGGACTTTTCACCCAGACGTTCCTGCCGGGCCAGGTCCTCCCGGGTGAGACGGTAGAGATCGTCCACGGTTTGCACCGCTCGTTTTTCCACCAGCTGATCAATAATTTTTTTCCCGAAACCGTCCACATCCATGGCATTCTTCGAAACAAAGTGTTCGATGCGGCCCTTGATCTGAGCGGGGCAGGAGAGATTGGTACATCGGGTGACGGCCTCCCCTTCCGGCCGGTGCACCGGGTGCCGACAGACGGGACATGTATCAGGGAGGTAGTAGGGCTTGGTGTTGTCCGGACGTTTGTCCGGAATGACTTTCACCACTTTCGGGATCACATCTCCGGCCCGTTCGATCAGGACCGTGTCGCCGATCCGGATATCCTTCCGCAGAATCTCATCCTGATTGTGGAGGGTGGCTTTGGATACGGTGACACCGCCCAGGAAAACCGGTTTCAGGATCGCCACCGGGGTGATGGCGCCGGTCCGTCCCACCTGCACTTCGATGTCCTCGATGGTGGTGGTCACCTGTCGCGCCTTGAATTTCCCGGCGATGGCCCATCGGGGCGACCGGCTGCGGACGCCGAGACGTTCCTGGGCGTTCCAGGCGTTCACTTTGAATACCACACCATCGATTTCATAGGGTAACCCGTCCCGCCGGGTTTCCAGATCGCGGTAGTACTGAATCAGGCCTTCCACACCCCTGACCCGCCTGATCAGGGGATTGACCGGTAACCCCCAGCGGCGGAGAGATTGCAAAAATTCCCAGTGGTTCGACAGGCTCACTCCTTCCAACCGTCCGGCGTGGTAACAATAGATACTCAGCGGCCGGGCGGCGGTGATGGCGGGATCCAGTTGCCGGAGACTCCCGGCGGCTGCATTCCGGGGATTGGCAAACAAATGTTCGCCCCGGATTTCCCGTTCCGCGTTCAGCGTTTCGAAATCGGTCCGGCGCATGAACACTTCTCCCCGCACGTCCAGCACAGAAGGCAGTGGATGCTCATCCCGGAGTCGCATGGGAAGCGCCCGAATCGTCCGCAAATTGGCCGTGACATCTTCTCCCATTATGCCGTCACCGCGGGTGGATCCGGAGACGAAATGACCCTTCTCATACGTGATTTCCACTCCCAGTCCGTCCAGTTTCGGTTCCGCTACATATTCCACCGGATCAGAGGTCTCGAGCCATTTCCGGATGCGTTCATCGAAATCCCGGATTTCCGACTCGTTCATGGCATTGGCCAAAGAGAGCATGGGAACGGCGTGTTCCAGCGTCCCGAATTCTTTCAGGGGTTCCGCGCCCACGCGCTGGGTGGGAGAATCGGGGGTGATCAGGTCCGGATTAGCCTGTTCCAACCGTTCCAGTTCCCGGAGCAGCCGGTCGTATTCCTGGTCGCTGATGACGGGATCGTCCAGGACGTAATAGCGGTAGTTGTGGTCGTCGATCTGCCGACGAAGGGCTTCGATGCGGGCTTTGGGATCAGGACCGTCCATACTGACGTTTCCGCCATTCCCAGTACTGGACGGGATCGATGAGAGTCCGTCGAATGGGTTTGATGTTGCCCACTTCGTCCATAGGCGTGGCAAATATTTTGAAATTGGACAATTGGACCGTGAAGAAATATTGGATGTGCTGACCTTTGAACCACCGGGGGTTGAAGCGATATAGATAGTGATCCCGGTTTTTTTTGAGCGGGATTTCCAGATAGGTATACATGCTGTCGGTTTTGATATGAATCAGGACCGATTCGATGGAATCTTCCGGAAAATCGACGAACAGTTCCAGGTCGTAGGGACGGCCCTGAAACATGATGTCCGGCGCATGATGGATCATTTTGATGGTCTTGAGAAAGGGTCCGGGATTCACGGGCGACCAGGAATCCTCGTCCTGGCCCGTGACCAGGGCACAGCCCAGGAGGAAAAGGGTCAGGACCCTACACAAAGGGGGCCTCCACCAGCGATTGGAGGGAAAAGATTTCTCCCAGCGGCGGTCGAAAGGTCCGATGGACGTAATTGCCCTCTGCATCCACGGTGTACAACGTGCGATAGTCTTTGATATGATCCGAAATGTCCCGGAGGGCGGTCATCAGCCGTTCCACGTCTTCTTCAGTATTGTACAGACCGAAGGAGGCTCGGACCATGCCCGATTTCAGTTTGGCCCGGATGGAAAGGATGTTTTCCTCCCGGCGCAGGTCCGGGGGAATATCGTCCCGGATCATCTCCTCCACGTAGGGATGGGCGCAAAAACATTCGTTCCGGACGGCGATGTTGTGGTAATCATTGAGAATGGCGGCGGTGAGACCGTGATCTACATCGTAAATGTTGAAGGAAATCGAAGCGGCCCGGGGACAGATCCGGGGATCGGTTTCACCGTAGACCATGACGGTTGGCAGGGATTGGAACCGTTCCAGGGCATAATGAATCAGGCGGGATTCCTCCTGGAACAGGGTGTCCATGCCCACCCGGTCCAGGATATCCAGGGTGGTGGCCAGGGCGATGGCACCGGGGATATTCGGGGTGCCGGCTTCTTCCCGATCCGGGAATTGGCTCGTGATGATGTAGCGATCGACGAATACACGCTCCACCATGCCGCCGCCGACTTCCTCCGGTTCGATGGCTGACAAAATATCTTTCCGGCAGACCACTACGCCCGGTGATCCCGGGACATAGGTCTTGTGGCCGGAAAAGACGAAGGCGTCCAGGTTGCGTTCGGGCTGGTCCGGGTGGGAAATCCAGACGGGGAGGTGGGCGACCATCTGGGCGCCGTCCACCAGTACCAGCGCTCCATAGCGATGGGCCAGTTCGGCTACGTCATAGATGGGATTGATGATGCCGGTCACGTTGCTGACGCCGGTGACGGCGACGTAATTGATACGATCCCGTTCCCGGGAGAGCACAGCCTCCAGGGCCGCCAGGTCAATGCAACCCGGCTGGCCGGAATGTTCTTTCAAAGGAAGATGAATTACCCGCCCGGCGTGTTTGCGATGGGGCAGGTCATTGGAATGGTGTTCCATCAGGGATACCAGTACCGTGTCCCGGTCCGGCCGAAAATCGCGGAACACCCGCGCCATCCGATTCATACCGGCCGTGGCGCCGGAGCCGGTGAAAAAGCAGGCGTATTCCTCCGGATCGGCATGGAGAAATTGCAGCACCTTTTCGTGAGCCCAGTGGTAGAGATCGGTGGAGATTTTGGCGCTGAAATGAAGGCGGCTGTGGGTATTGGCGTAATGGCGGTAATAGGCTTCCAGCGCGTCATGAGCCGGCCGGAACATGAGGGTGGAGGCGGTGGAATCGAGGTAGACCCGGCGGGTGACCCGTCCGTCGGCCAGCGGGTAAGTGGTGTCCAGACCGATAAAAGCGGTCCGGAGAGCGTCCAAACGGTAAATCGATTGCGTCATGCCATGCTTTCCGGTATTTCCCTGGAATTTACAGCCGCTCGCCTACCGAATCCTACGCCGGCGGACCTGAAGATAGACCAGCACAATCACGACCAATACCAGGAGAATTCCCCCCGTTCCCAGCGAAACCCAGCGTTGAAAAGCCCGGGTGGAGATCAACACCGACTCCGCTGCCAGCAGGAGATCATCCTGGAGATAATCCTTCAGTTCCACATGCCAGATCAGGGTATCTCGTCGCAGACTGTCGGCGGTGGTAAAGGCCAGCCGGCCCGGAAGGACCATTTTGATGGTGAACGCATCGTCTTTCAGCGATTGCAATAGTTGCAATTCGGCCAGATCGGGACGGAGCGCCGCCACCAGCGAATCCACATAGCCGGCCGGCAGGCGCCGTTGAAAGGGAGTCAGGACGGAGAGCAAAAAGTCCCGATGATCAGGCAACTGCCCCGGGACCGGCTGGTATTCATGGGCGAGAAATAAATTCACATGGTGGATCAGCCGTTCCCGGGACAGTCCGGTTCGACTGGAGTCCAGAGGGACCCTCCGTATGGCCCGGGAATAGAGATACCGCAAAACATCGGCCTGCCACTGGGTGGAGTCCAGGGGAGCCTCGTCCCGCAGAACCGGGCCCAGCGCCGGATAGCGGCTATACACTCCCCATCCGGGGAAGCGGAGCCGGACGGCATAGGTGTGGGAAAAGGTGCCGGGAACAATCGTCCGGTGCAACAGCGCCACGGGATGGTCCGGCGGGCCGAATACATACAGGGAGTCCCGGCTGAAAGTATTGCTCTCCCAGATCCAGGTCGTATCCGATGTATTCAGGGTCCAGGACGTATCCGACAGCCAATCGGCAGGATGGGGAAAATCGGTATCGAATACATCCCGGTAATCGCCCCGGGACCGGAGCCGGAGGGAATTGGAACCGTCCGGGAGGACTCTCAGGGTGAGGATGTGTTCCACGCACCCGCTGAGGAGCCCGGCGACCACCAGAAGGAGCACTACCCGTCCGCGTTTCATGTCCGGTTCCAGACGGTATACAAACGGGTCCAGAGAGGCAGGCTGAGCCGGCCGATTACGGCTCCGGATACCATATCCAGAGTGTAATGATAAGAACAGGCTACTGTGGCCAGCAACAGAAGGATCAGAAATGTCAGTAGCCCTGCCCGCCAGGCCGGAAAGAGGCGGCTGCCATAGGCGACCAGCACCACGGCGGCAGCGGAATGGATGCTGGGAAAGGCACCGCCTCCCTGATCGAAGGTGCGGTACACCCAGTTCATCAGGCGGGTAAACCACCCCGGATCGGGAAAGGACTGGTCATGCAGATAGACCGGCCCGGAGGTGGGAAAAATCATGATCACGATCTGTAAAGATAACATGGTTCCCAGGATGGAAAACACGGTTTCCCGGGCCAGTCGTGGGTCCCGGGCGTACCCCAGGTAGGGGATGAAGAACAATAACAGGTAATAGAGAAAATAGATTCCGTGAAGCAGTTCACTCGTCCATCGGGGAAGCAGGCGGGGGAGAAGGCGGTACAGCTCAGTCCGGAACAGGAAGCGTTCCACCGGGAGAATCCAGGCGTCCAGATCCGTAGGAAACAGGACATGGCGCAGAAGAGTGGCCTGGGGATACCACCAGACGAGCAGCGGGATCGGAACCAGGAGCCATACAGAGCTCCAACCGGAAGATGAGGATTGGAGGAGCCGGCTGCGACCCGCGAATGTGAGCATCAGGATCAGGTTGAGGGTCAGGTGCAGCGCGGGGTGAGTGATGCGGTGCCAGCCCAGGAGGGTCCAGGCCGTCAGGAAAAACAGATAGCCGATCACCAGGCGATCGGTGGGGGACCATGGATTCCACCAGGAGAAGCG
>RFIZ01000037.1 GCA_003695105.1 Fidelibacterota bacterium | reverse complement strand
TACATGGGAAAACAGTTTGCCGCCCGATACAATTTCCCGGATCGCCTGATCAAAGGAAATCACCTGCCATTTATTTTCACCGCGTTTCCCGGACCGTTTCAGTACTTTGGTCAATCGGTACGGGTCATAAAGGGATTGCAATCCGGCCTGACCTTTGGGGCAGATACCCCCGTCTATTTTTGCGGATGAGGCCAGGTCCGTCTGGTAGGGAATGGCCGGATTCATCGTCTGCATCCCATAGGGATTCCCATCCATTTTCACGGCCACACCGTTTTGGATGCGAACTTTGATCGGACAATCCGTATGACACTGGAGACAAACGGAATAGAGCACATGCTCGGCCGAATCCAGGTCATAGGCGTTCTGCCAGCCCTCTGCCTGCTGGACAGTCGTACAACTAGCGAGTGTCTCCGCCAGCAATCCGCTGCCGCCTAACAAAGCCGAAGATTTGAAAAAGTCCCGGCGGGAAATTGGTTGCTGAAATTTCTTGGTTGCACCCATCTTACTTTCCTCCTTCGGATCCAGGGTTTTCGACAGAATAATCAACCACGGGCAGCCATTGAATCCCCGCTAAAAACACCATGGCTGACAGAGAAATGGTGAACAGGAACAATTGCCATTCCATCAGGCTGGGGAAATAGTCAAACTTCAAACCGGGTCCGGTGAAGGCATACCGTAATCCTTCCAATTCCGGTACGGCCAGGGCCGGGATGACGATGTTCAGGCGAACCGAGATAAAGGTAACCGTTATGAGCAGACCGGCCAGAGCCACGGCGGTCAACGAGCGGGGTTTGAAGAGTAACAACAGACCCGGAACCAGAATTCCGAAGCCCACATGCACGAACCAGAACACCCACCAGAAATGGCCAAACAACACCAATCGGATACTTTCACTCTCCGAAGGCAAGGAACTCCACAGACCGATGGACATTTCCGACCACTCCAAGAGGACGTCCATGGCCAGCAAGACCAGGACCAGGCGACCGATTAAATAAACGATCCGTCGATCCTGTTCCCGCTGGGTACGGATTCCGAATACCGCCGTGACCAGGGCCAGCAGAGCACCACCGCTGGTAGCGGCGCCGACGAGGAAAATGATGGGCGTCAGTCCCGAATTCCAGTACGGCCGGGCGCCGACCGATCCGAATATGGCCCCCACCGAACCATGGAAAGCAATCGCCAAAGGGATACCGACACTTCCCAGAATACGGAGCACCTTCAAATCCTTTTCCACCGGATGGGCTTCCGGTTGGGTGGGATCAAAACCGACCAACTTTTGCACCAGCGGGGATGTGGTCCGCACCGAATGGTGGGCGGTTAACTCCGCCCGGGTGGCAAAACGGAATTCGAATAACAGCAACACGAAATAGGAACCATACAGCCAGGCCATCCAACCCATCACCGAACCGAAATTGGTGCGGGCCACCAGCCGCCAGGCGCGGCCCATATGTCCCAGGTCGAACCAAATGCACAGTAAAGCCCCGATGAGAGTGGCCAGGGCCGTCAGCAGGGCCAGCCGACCGATTTTTTCAAATGCCTCGATCCGGAATACGTAGACCAGAGCCGACATCAAAAAAGCACCGGCCGACAGTCCGATCAGATAGATATAACCGGCCACCCAGAGACCCCAGGGTACATAAGATCCGTAATCGGCGTGCAAATGACCATTCGCCATCCGGTCGAAAAAACCCAACAGACCAAACCCAAAGGCAAGGATGGTGGCCATCCAGAATACCTGCTTCCAATATTGTTTTTCGTGAACCATTCCTTCCTCCTCCCTACATGAGATAGTGTACTTTGGGTTTGGTACCCATCTCTTCTTTGAGACGCATGACGTTTGGCTGAGGAATCAATTCGGAGACCAGACTCTCCGGATCATTCGCATCCCCGAAGAATGTGGCCCGACCGATACAGGTGACCACACATTCCGGTAACATCCCCTTTTCCAGACGATGCACGCAGAAATGGCATTTTCTGGCATTGCCGATCGGGGACTGTTCATCCACCCGGGGACGCTCCTGGCCGTAATCGTAATTGGGAGCCGTTTCGTACACGCGTGCATCGGCAGACCCCAGATAACCGGCAGGTTGAGAGGGCGCGTCTTCCGTATAATAATGACCGGTGTCAAAGGTGCGGGCGGAATAGGGACAGGCGGTGATGCAATACCGACAACCGATGCACTGGTCATAATCGATCTCGACGATGCCATCTTTCCGTTTCCAGGTGGCATTCACAGGGCAGACCGTCGTGCAGGGCGGTTCCTCACATTGCATGCAGGGCCGGGGAATAAACCGCCGCGCTACATGGGGGAACGTTCCGATCTCCTCTTCCAAGACGGGACGATAAACGACACCCGGCGGTAATTTGTTTTCGGCGATACATCCAACGGTACAGGCATGGCAACCGACGCATTTTCGCAGGTCAATGACCATCGACCATTTTCGCTCTTCCATCGGTTTTTGTAACGCCCGTTTCAGGTCTCTGACCATACGGATGATCGGATCTTCATCCGGTTGCCCCTCGGGCACTTCCGGCAACGAAGTCAGTTTCTGAGTGGTGTCGGGGGCCGTGAGGGCTTCCTTGATGGGGGTGGCCATCAGGGGAGACATCAATAACGATGCAAATACACCACTACCGATCTTTTGCAGGAGTTCCCTCCGCTCCCGCATCCTGTTTTCTTCATCGGGAGAAAGACCCGTGCTTTGCTCCACTGTCTGTACAGTCTTCTGTTCCTCAGCCATGGTTACCTCATAGGATTTATGTAAGAAATCGGGATGGACCGTGATTAAAACTTGAATTGAAAATTCAATGTATACTGCGTGGTCGAATCACCGGTCTGCGGCATGGTCAAACGAATATTGGGCGTAATCAAGACCCCTTTGCCCGGGGCATACGTCACACCGGCAATCAAATAGGAATTACCATCCTGGTCCGTCTGGGTATCGGGATCATAGATATCGTACCGGGCCAGAACCTGCAGAGCCTCGGAAACAGAATAATTACCATAGACGGAGAGGATTTGCTTGGTTTGATCCGCACCACCCAGGTTCAATTGTTCAAACTCCCCACCGACCCGAAAACCGTTCATCGCCAAGGCGGCAAAACCGGCAAACAGGGTTTTCGTTTCCTGAGTCGTATCCGAATTCGTATCGACATAGTCGTAGGGCTCTAACGCCAGCACTCCACCGGCATTGAAACCATCTTTCTTGGTGAGTTTGGATTCACCCACAAAACCCAATACCGAGATCTTTTTATAGGAATCGTTTTCCTGCTTTTTGTATCCGGCACCATTGGAATAGATGGTACTCAGGGATAAGGGGCCCCATTTCTGAGCCCACCCGATTCCCATGTCGGCCGAGCTGGCGAACTTATGCTGATCCATGGGAGACTTTTCGATATAGCGATATCCCCAGTTGTGTTCCTGAACACTGAAGATATTCATCCCCTGTAATCCGAGGGTAAGTTTACCGATTCGGGTGGTCCAATCAATTTTGGCATTTTTCAAATACACATTCTTGGGAGAATGGTTATAATCAATATCGGTTTGGAATTTGTAAGTAATCCCTTCGGACAATTCCTGCTGATACGTAAAATACACCCGCGTCAATCCGAAGGCGTTACTGATGGCTGCATCCGTCGAAGGATCAATGGAATATTCATAGAATGCCTTTCCAGAAAAAGTACCTTCTCCGGCAAAAAGCACTGTCATAGTGGTCATCAGGGCGACCGTGAGCTTCTTGGTAATCATTTCCACATTCCTGTCTTTGTTAGGGTTCGGAAAAAAACATGGAGACAAAGACAAAATGTGTGCCAGATACGGAGCGAACGATTTACCGAGGGGACACAGAGCAGTGAGGGGCCGAATCGTTGTCGAAAAGGGACGAAATCTGGTCCCTGTCGACGAAATTTCGTCGATTACAAGCCCAATTTCTTGAGTTTACTCTTTAAGGTAGAGACGGGTAGTCCCAATGTCCTGGCAGCTTCGCTGCGGTTTCCGCCGCATTGATCCAGTGTCTGCTGGATCAACTCTTTTTCAAACCGGGTGACTGCAGCATGAAAGGGTAAGGCCTCCAGCCCCTCAGACCGGAGTGACCGTTCCGGTTGGCGGAAGAATTCCGGGGGAAGGCAATCTTTTCGGATCGGATTGCAGCCGCACACCACGGACAGCCGTTCCACCAGGTTTTTCAATTCGCGCACGTTCCCGTCCCACGGATACGCCAGAAAACAATCCAGGGCCTCTTTTTCCAAATGAATATCCTGGCCGGGATAGAACTCATCTAAAAAATGTTTCACCAAAACCGGAATGTCTTCTTTCCGGTCCTTCAGGTCCGGGATGGTGATGGGGAAGATATTCAACCGGTAAAACAAATCCGACCGGAATGTACCCTGATCAACCCGGTCCTTGAGATTCACTTTGGTGGAAGCGAGAATCCTCACATCCACCGGCCGGGGTTCCGTGGAACCCACGCGTTCAATTTCTTTCTCTTGCAGGACTCTCAATAATTTCACTTGCAGATCCAGAGGGATATCATCAATGTCATCCAGGTAGATGGTTCCACCATCGGCTTTTTCAAACCGGCCGATCTTGGTGGCCGCTGCCCCGGTGAAGGCTCCCTTTTCATGCCCGAACAATTCACTTTCCAAAATCTCCCGGGACAAAATCGCGCAACTCACTTTCACAAGGGGGGTGTCCTTGCGCTCACTCAAGGCATGAATGGTGTTGGCCACAACTTCTTTTCCCGTTCCGGTGCTGCCCTGAATCAGCACGGTCGTATCCGTGGGAGCAACGGTTTGAATCAAACCAAAAACGGTTTGCATGGCGGCACTTCGCCCTACAATGAATTCCGGCAATTCCAATTCCCGGAGACGCTGCTTCAGGATACGGTTTTCTCCGGTAATTCGTTGTAATTCCTCCAGGTGACGCAGACGCAAGGTGAGTTCGTCCATGGAAAAGGGTTTGGTCAAATAATCATAGGCACCCAGTTTCATGGCCTCCACGGCAGTGTCCACGGCGCCAAAAGCTGTCATGACGATACATCGGGCAGGGTACTGTTTTTCCCGTAGTTCCCGGATGAGATCGATACCCGATTTTCCCGGTAACCGAAGGTCCGTGAGAATCAGATCGTAGTCGGTCTGGACTGTCAGATGGAGGGCTTCTTCCGCCGTAGGCGCCGTGTCCACCCTGTACCCTCTTTCCACTAATTCGTCTTCGAGGGTAACCCGTTGAATCTCTTCATCATCGATAATGAGTATTCTCATCCGTGCTTTACCGGGGTATATCTTCGGGAGAGTTTAGATTGGTGAACTGAATGGAGGAAAGCTTGTCACCCACTTCCCGGAGATCAATGATTGTTGTCTGAACACGCTGAAGGAAATTATGAATTTTATAGTCGCCCTGCTGTAATTGTTGTTCTATAACGGGCAGACATTGTTGGTGATAGATCGCGCATAACGGTTCCAGACCGGATTCGCTCTGAAATAAGACCACATCCGCAGCGCTCATTCTTTCCTGCAAAAGAGCAAACGCTTTTTGGGTGACGAAAGGCAGATCACAGGCCAACACCAGGCAGTGTTCCCGGCGACTTTTTTGCAGGGCGGTATAGATGCCTCCCAGGGGGCCGCAACCGGGAATGGTATCGGGATAGACAGGATACCCCAGCTCTTCGTATGCGGTTGTCTGGTTGGCGATGATCATCAAATCATCCACATAGTCTTTCAGGACGGAAAGGGCCCGTTGAATCAGGGGTTTTCCCCGGAAATCCATCCAGGCTTTGTCCGTTCCCATGCGACTGGATTTTCCACCGGCAAGAATCGCACCCGAAAGCAAGGACGCCGGGGAATGTTCTCCAGGATACCGGGGTAGAGCTACGATAAAAGTGGTACCGTCCGGACCGGTGTCAAAATCGATGGTTCCCTGATGTTGTTCTACAATGGAATGGACTACGGACAACCCCAGACCGGTTCCTTTTCCGGTCGGTTTGGTGGTAAAAAAAGGATCGAAAATTTTGTGTTGAATGGGTTTGGGAATACCGGAGCCCTGGTCCCGGATTTTCATGAATACCCTGGATTCATCCGCCCCCGTTTCCAGGGTGATTTCACCGCCTTCAGGCATTTCATCCATGGCATTCAACAATAAATTCATCACGACCTGACTCAAATACTGGGCATCTCCGCTGGCCTGGGGAAGCGGGTCTGCCAAGCGTTTTCGAAACCGGATATTGGCGGCCGTTTTTTGCATTTCCAGTAGATTCAGCGTCGCGTCCAGGATCTGATTCAAATTGACGGGTAAAATGGACATGTCTCGTTTCCGGGTAAAATTCAACAAACTGGTGACAATGTCATCAATGCGCGACAAGGCACTGGCCATCAATTGCGCGTATTTTCGGGTTTGCTCGATATTCTCCGGATGATTTTCAATTCTCCGCAAACAGTTCTGGATCCCGGCTAACGGATTGTTGATTTCATGAGCCAAACCCGACACCAGAGTGCCGACCGAGGCCAGTTTCTCGGTCTGAATCAAGGCCTGCTGCTCTTTTTCCCGCTGATGGTCCAGGGTTTTTAATCGTTCCAGCATTTGACCGAAACTTTTCTGAAGCACCCCGATTTCGTCGCCCCGCGTCACCCGGACGGGAGCAGCCCGGCTCAAATCCCGGACCGAGGCCATTTGTCCGGCCAGGTCTTTGATCGGACGGGCCAGGGTACGGGCGATAATGAAGGCCAGAATCACTCCGGTAATGAACACCACCAGGCTGACCCATAACATTACGTGCCGGAACCGGGCAATCCGGATAAAATCCTGTTGACGGGAGAACACGATCTGGAGCACACCCATCTGTTTCCCATAAATATGGAGAGGCAGATAGTATTCATAATCCCGCCCCTTCCAGATAACCGTATCCCGGACAAGACGGGTAAAGGGCGGAGTCAGCCGCACCCCTGGGGAATGATTGGCAAACTGGGAATATTCACTGGTGTAGTGCAAATGACCGGTCCCGTCGTACAAATTCATCCGTTTGACGTGAGTATTGTCCTTTTCCACCAGGTCTTTCATCTCATTTTCGATCAATCCGCCTTCATGGATTAAGCCCAATTCTTCATACAACAAGGTATTGATGATTCCGGAAGCCGTGGTTTGGGCCAGCTGCGCCGCCCGCAGATCTCCGTTCATCAAAATCTGGTTTTGATATAAATAGACCACCCACGTGTTTCCCAAAAGACTGAACCCGGCGATAATAATCGTTGCCAAGCCAACGAATTTTGCCTCCAGCGATCGGGGAATGCGGGCCGTAATTTTATCGGGGAAAAGTCTCATATATGGTTCGTAACCTGGCAAAATGCGTGTCATCGGAAGGGATAAAACCATGTTGAAATTCCACATTCCAGTGGCTCAGCATGGAGACGGTGGCCGAATCGCTGAAATCAAGGGTGAGTAAAGCCTGCTGAACTTCCTGTACAAGACTAGAATCACAATCGGGCCGGACAACCAATGGCACACTGGGGATTTTGGCTGAAGTATGGATGATCCGGAGACCCTGATCCAGGTATTTGTATGCGATAATGTCCTTAACGGATCCTACGTCCACCTCCCCTTTTAACACGGCTGTGGCCACCTGGTCATGATGGGGAAAATGTTTGACAACCGGCAACTCCTCAAACTGAATTCCGTGTTCCAGTAATTCCGTCGCCGGGATGAGATACCCTGAAGTGGAATGAGAGGAAGCGAATGCAAACGAATGCCCTCGGACATCCTCAATGGTGCGGATATCACTGTCCTTTCGAACTACCATGAGGCTGTGATAAAAGGGTTCACCCTGTTGGTTCAACGGTTGCAGGATGGGAACAGCGCCACACTGGTCATGCGCCTCCAGGTAGGTGAACCCCCCCAAAGAGGCAATCTGCACGCGATTCGTACACAGATAGTCTACGGCATCCTGATATCCCTTCCCCAATTTCAATTCAAAGTGATACGACGTATGTTCCGACAGGTAATCCATAATCGGTTGATATTCCTTGAACATCACCCGGGGATTGTAGCGGGTAATGACGCCAAAATACACTATCGGTTTGGCGCTCGTCACAGGGGCCGGGACCGGCCGGTTCCGGGCGGGGGAAGGGGGTTCTTTCTGACAACCCACCCACCCAAGCCATTGGATACTCAGCAGGAAGAGTCCCCACCGGCTATATTTGCAAAAGGTATGGATCATGTGGTTTTACATCTCCCATTCTCTTTGGACGACTGGGCCAGGTACCGGGCTACAGAAATTACTTCCATCCTCTCCAGCGATTGAACCAGAATTCAACCCCCGGAGCCTCCGGGACCGGGCAAATGGTTCCTGAAAGGACGGTGGGGGCGGCGATCAGATCCGGGCGGCCCGCTGTCCCAAGAGATTCAGCTTGTAGGTCCGGATGGTCTCCGGTTCGATGGTGTCTCCGTCGGGCGTGCGGAACCGGAGGGCGTCGAAGGGACATTGAACGATACAGGCGCCGCACTGGACGCAGAGATCCTTGCGCGGCTGGGAGGCGGTTTTGTGGCGGTGATCCACTACGTACACATCCCGGGGACAAACCTGCTCGCAGAACCCGGCCCCTTTGCACCGCTCCAGGTCCAGCTCCACCGTGTAGAAGCGATCCTCATGGAGACCGCTCTTGTAGGTGGGCGTGGACCCCATCAGATCGATACTCAACAGCAGCACGATGGCGAAGGACGCCAGGGCCCAGTGACCGAAATGGCTCCAGGTGAAGGTCCCCTGCCAGGTCATGACCAGCAGAGTGCCCGCCAGAAACGCTCCCCAGAGGATCAGCGGCAGACGGCTGAGATCGAAGAGGACCGTATAGGAACTGAATTTCATCCCCTTCTTTTGCGGATTCAGCCACCGCTCCAGCCAGGGGAAGGCCAGGAAAATGCCCAGACTGAGACCCCACAGCAGCAGCGTCAGGGGCAAGATCGCTCCGGGCCAGACGAAGAGCAAGATCAGGGCGGAGATCACATGGAAGGGAAAGGCCCACATCACCGCCATCTCCAGTCGCTGACTGAGAGAAAAGCGCACCCGGCTCTGTTCGCGGGTCTTATGGAAGTTCTGCCGGACGAAGGCGGGAATGTCCTGAGCGTAGACCGGTCCCCAGAGGCAATGCCAGCCGGTTTTCTCCCGGACGATCCGGGGTTCGATGCCGGTGGCGGCCAGTTGGGGCAGGACCACCCGGCGGTGGTCCACCTGTGCTTCGATGCCGCTGGTTTTGAGGATGGAAATGACATCGTGGTGGGTGAATTTCCCTCCGGTGGCGGCGCACCAGACGTTGATGCCCCGGCTGTTGGCCACCAACAGCCAGGCATCCATCCCCTTGAGGCTCCGTTTCACCCGTTCCACCGTCAGCCGGAAGTTGCAGGTGAGAAACACGGGCGAATTCCGGCCGGGATTCCCGATGGGAATCAGGCCGGTGCGGGTGGGAAAGGGCAGGCCCCGCAGGGCGGTCTGAACAATGTTGATCCAAAGATAGTTAAGCATGCGCTTCGGACTCGGTGGGTTTCTGAGCTTTCAAAAGCAGGAAGGTGCCCAGGGAAACGGTGGTGGCACTGAGGATTTCCAGGCCGGCGG
>RFIZ01000036.1 GCA_003695105.1 Fidelibacterota bacterium | reverse complement strand
TCGGAATGGTTGTGCATCAGGGTGACATTGACCTGGCACTCACGACCGAAGGCTTTACCGTGGGCGGCTGCCGCACCGATTCCTGTCTCAAACGGGTGGCGGATCTCCTGGAGGCTTCCCATGTCCTGGCCTGGTCGCTGACCGAAGGTAGTGCGGTCGATACCGTACCGGGAACCACAGGGAAACGGAGTGAAGGGCAGGTTTCTGCCTCACATTACGACCTGACCGTCAGGATGAAATACTTCGATGCCTCGGGGGCACAACTCCAATTACTGAACGACGTCCAGTGGAACTATACCGGTGACGCCAACGGCCTGGAAGCTGAAATCCGGAAGGCGGTGTGGACCGTTCTGTCCAGGAAGCCGCCGCCGGGGCGTTTCCCGGAACAGGAAGTTGTCTTGGTCCCGGAAACAAAGCCACACCGGCCGGAACGGAAGCGGACAGCCCGGAAGCTGGAATTTGCCGGCGCAACCCTGGTTTCCATCGGCGCCGTGTACGCCATCCTTCAGATGGAAAGCGAACAGAAACCACCCCAACCGGGAATTGGATACCCACCCGACTGGCCGAAGCCGTAAGGACCGGACACAGCCCGGTTCCTTTGGCCTTTAGGGCCGACGTACGCTACCGGTGTCTCCCCGGAATCGGGGTGGGTCCTTTCCCAACCCGGCAGCAGAATTGGCTGCAAGGTATCCGAATGACAAACTAACTTCTTCATCCGATCTTCCAAGGAATCCTGTCTGTCCATTTCATTAAAACGCGAATTAACCTTCCGCCATGTTCTGGCCCTGATTTTGGGTTCGGTCATCGGGTCGGGTGTGTTCATCAATCTGCCCATCGTAGCCCGGGAAGCCGGCAGCCCCCTCCTGAGTGTGGCCGCCTGGTTGATCGGAGGTCTCCTCTGGCTGCCCCAGTTGTTCATTCTGGCCGAAATGGCCACGGCGTATCCCGAAGAAGGGTTCGGGTATCTCTATCTGAAAAAAGCCGGCAGCCCCGCCCTGGGGTTTCTCTACGTCTGGACGGTCTTCTGGACCAGTGATTCCCCCTCCATTACCATCCTCGCCCTGAGCGCCGTGTCCGCACTCTCCGTTTTCTGGGCTCCCCTGGAACAGGGTCTGTACACGCAATTGTTTGCCGTTCTGTTGATTCTGATCCTGACCGCCGTGCATGTCCGGAGTGTACGAAAAGGCGGCGGGCTGCAAGTGGTGCTGACCCTGCTCAAACTGTCGCCCCTGGTCTTGCTGTGCGTACTGGGCGTGGTGTATTTCCACTGGGAACCTTTCCTCTCCTCTGCGCCGGTGAAAGCCGGCGCCGGAAAGGGGCTCTCCACCCTGTTGATTGCGGGGGTCTCCGGCACAGTGTGGTCCTACGCCGGATTCACCAATGTCCTCTACATGGCCGGGGAAATGCAAACTCCCCGGAAAACCATTCCCCGCAGTCTCCTGCTATCGGTGGCTATCGTCACCGGCTTGTACACCCTGATCGCCGCCTCCACGCATCTTTTTGTTCCTTATCCGGAACTGGTGGCCGCCGCCGGTTCCTTCGCCAATCCCTTTCTTTATCTCCCGGCCTTTGCCCGCATCGCCGCTGCCTTCCTGGCGCTGGCGGCTTTTACTTCCATGGTGGGCTGTATCAACGCTCTGATCATGGTTCAACCCCGGATCGAATACGCCATCGCCCGGGACGGCCTCTTTTTCCGGCCCTTCGCCCATGTCCACCCCCGCTATCGCACTCCCGATTATTCCATTCTGCTCCAGTCCGGACTGGCTATCCTTCTGGTCTTCGTGGGCGGCATCGAAACGCTCCTGGGCTATTTTACCCTCTCCTATCTGATCCAGAACGGACTGGTGTACGGAACCATCTTTTTCCTGCGCCGGCGGGAGGATTACCGGCCCAGTTATCGTTCCCCCTGGTGGCAGGGCATGACCTGGCTGGCCATCCTGTCCCAATTGTATCTGATCTACGGCACCCTGGTGGCCTATCCCCTGGGTGGGGTTCTTTCGGCAGCGGTGTTGATCGGAACCGGTTTACCGGTGTATGTCTATTTCCGGCGGCGGCAGCTCCGCCGGGGTCAGCCCTGATGGTTTCAATCCGGCTTGCCTCCGCCGGCAAATGCCAGTAATTTTCCCCATGAAGTGGACTGCGGGTCTGGTGTCGGGGGGGTTGTTCCTGTGGGGATGTCTGGGGTTGTCCGGTTGCACCTCTTCCGACGGACTCACGCCCGTGTCCGGCGTGGAGGGCGACGTGATCATCGCCTCGGCCTGGCCCGACACGATTCAGGCCCTGGTGCTGGCCGTCCTCACCGGTCAGGACATGGACAAACTGGCCGACGAATTGATTGCCTATTCCGATCCCATCCTCCAGGGAGAAACCAAGGCCTCCTTTTTCATCCAACTGCCTCCCCCCGGCCCTTATCTGCTGGTTCCGGTGGGCATCACGGTAGATCCCGGCTTCCTGATCGCCAATCTGGATTCCATCCTGGCGGCACCGAAACTCCCTCTGGTCCCGCTCCTCGATCCCCATCTTCCCACCGGCGGAATCCAGTCACTCGTTATTCATCAACAGACCATTTCCAATCCACCGGAGAATCCCTGGAGGATTTCCTTCCCATGAGGCGGCTGGTTTTATTCCTGTTCCCCGTCTGCGTTCTGGCCCAGGGAATCACCGGTCGGGTGCTGGACGATTCCACCGGTGAAGCCCTGGTGGGAGCCAACATCGTCGTGGCACACACCTTCACCGGTACGGCCACGGATCAAAGAGGGGAGTTTCGCCTGCCGGAGGTACCGGCTTCGGGTTCGCTGGTCATCACCATGATGGGGTATGAACGGAAAGAGATTCCCTTGCCGGTGAACTCACCGCTGACGGTCCGTCTCCGGCGGGATGTGTTGGAAGCCCCCCGGGTGGTGGTCACGGCCAGCCGCAAAACCCAGGACATTCTGGAATCACCGGTGTCGGTGGAAGTGGTGACTCCCCTGGAAATCCGTGAACAGGGCGCCGTGTCCCTGGAAGAAATCTTGCCCTATGAAAGCGGTGTCAACATCATCAAGGATCAGATGAACATTCGGGGGGCCTCCGGCTACACCCTGGGAGCGGGCAGCCGTTCTTTGTTGCTGTTGGATGGTGTGCCGCTTCTGGGGAGCGCGGCGGGAAACATCACCTGGGCCGTCATCCCCACCTCGGAAATCGCCCAGGTGGAAATCGTCAAATCCGGCGGTTCCGCCCTGTACGGTTCTTCGGCCATGGGGGGAGTGGTCAACATCATCACCCGCAATGCTCCGCCGCGGCCGGAACATCGTTTCCGCACCCGGACCGGCTGGTATTCGCCGCCAAGATACGACCAATGGGTCTGGCGGAATCACCGGGGCTGGTTCACCACGAATGAATGGACCCTGGCGGCGCCCTGGGGACCCCACGGCTACTGGATCCGGCTGCAACAACGTTCCGATGACGGCTATACCCAACTGGGCTGGTCCCGGGCTCTGAATCTCACCGGTAAAATCAAATGGAACCAACCCACCGGGTCCACTCTCAGTCTCTACGGCAACCTGCTGGCGGATCGCGGTGGCGTGGAATCCCAGTGGAAGAGCCCGGCCGACCCCTTTGAGGCCCCCCGGGGATCAGAACATGACCAGGGACGGGGGACCAAGCTCAATTTGAACGGGTTTTACAACCGCGTCTTTTCGCCCCGCACCAGTCTCAAGCTCCTCAGCTCCGTCTATGTGGTGGATTGGCGAAATTCAGGCTCCAACACCGATTATTCCCATGAACGCAAGGCCTACCTGGAGAGCCAGGTGTCCTGGTTAGTGACGCCCCGGTCCAGCCTGATTGTGGGGGGGACGGTTTCGCCCAGTGCCATCCGGGCGCGCCTGTTCGGCAATCACCGGGGACTGACCGGAGCCGTGTACGGACTCTGGCAACAAAAAAGCGGCGCCCGTTTTACCGGCACATTGGGCAGCCGCTGGGAACTGTTTTGGGTGGACGGACAACTCCGGGGCCGGGCCCTGGCACCCCAGATCGCCCTGCACTGGCGGTTGCAACCCGGACTGGCGGTGCGCGGTTCCCTCAGCACCGGCTTTCGGGCGCCTACCCTGGCTGAACGGTACACCTCCTCCCAGCTGAGCGTCTTCAGGGTGGAGCCCAATCCCGACCTGTCACCCGAAACCAGTCTCTCCGGCGAAGTGGGTCTGAGCTGGCAACTGGCCGACCGGGGACGGATCGCCGCCCTCACTCTGGACGCGGCCCTCTATCAGTACCGCTATAACAATTTGATCGAACCCACGCCCGACGCCTACGGGATCATCCATTTTGAAAATGTCACCCGGGCCCGCATCACCGGGGCCGATCTCAGCGCAGGCCTGTCCCTTTTCCGAAATCGTCTCCAGGCGCATGTCAGCTATACCTGGCTCAACCCGGTGGAAGTGGACGACCGGGACCGGGTCATCGACACCCTGGCCTACCGCCACCGCCATCATTTCGTACCCCAAATGCGGCTGAAGGTTGGGGACTGGACCTGGACCGTGGACGGACGGTTCGCCAGCGCCATCGAAAAAACCAAACTGTTCGCGGAAGATCCGGTCACGGGACGGGACCGGAGGGTGCCGATCCGGGTCTGGAATTCCTCCCTGGAATGGTCCCGGAAACGGTGGCAACTTCTGTTCCGGGTGGAAAACCTGTTCCAGTACTATTACGTGGAACTGGAGCGAAACATGGGCGAAGAGCGCTCCTTCGCCTGTACCGTACAATATACCTGGTGACGAGGGGTTACAGGAAGGCGTGGACCGTGTCCACCAATTTTTTCATGGGAATGGGTTTCGCCAGATAAGCATCGCACCCCGCTTTCAGGCAATTGTCCCGGTCCTGCTTCAGGGCATGGGCGGTGGCGGCGATCACCGGAATCTGCTTCCATTCCCGGTGTTTCCGCATGAGGCGCACCAGATCCAGGCCGTCACGTTTGCCTTCCAGTGACAGATCCAGCAGAATCAGGTCCGGCGGCTGCTTTTTCATGAGGGACAGGGCGCGGTCCACGGACCGGGCCGTTTCCACCCGGTATTCCTGCCGCAGCACCATGGAAAAATAGAGCAGGGACTGGGCATCGTCTTCGGCGATTAAAATGGTCGGGTGATCAGCGGTCATCCCGTTTTCTTCTCCGGCGGAAATGTAATCTTTACCATGGTGCCTACTCCTTTCCGACTGGTAATAGCCAGATCAATGGAATTTAATTCCAAATATTTTTTTGTCAAAGAGAGGCCCAGACCCACCCCCTGAAATTTTTTGGTGTAGCCTTCGCTTTCCTGGGAAAAGGGTTCGAAGGCCCGGGCCAGATACTCCTCACTCATACCGATCCCCGTGTCTTCAATCACGATTTCCGGGGTGTTCCCTTTTGCCCCCAGCGTTACGGTCACCCGCCCTTCGGTGGTGTATTTGATGGCGTTATCCATAAGATTTTCCAACGCCCGCTGGACACACATGGGATCCGCCGTAGCCATGACGTCTTCTTCCGGCAGGGAGAGGGTGAACTCCAATTGCTTGGAACGAGCCGCCGCTTCGTTCGCCAGAAAGACGCCCTTCAGGGTTTCGGTAAGATTGAAGGGTTCCGGATGTACCGGGAAGGAGCCGGCTTCAATCTGGGACATGTCCAGAATTTCATGCACCGTATGGATGAGTCGGTTGCCGCTCTTGAGCACCTCGTTGAAAAAGGTCTGTTCTTCCGCTGACAGGCGGTCGTGCAGGGTTTGCTGCAACAGATCTGTAAAACCGATGATGGCGTTGAGGGGTGTACGAATTTCATGGGACATGTTCGCCAGAAACAGGCGTTTGATCTCTTCTCCCTGTTGCGCCAGTTTCAGCGCCTCTTCCAGTTCCTGTTGCATGACGACCATGTCGGTGACGTCCCGGAGCATTCCCAGGGTGGCGGCCACGCCGTCCCAGTTCAGGCGGGAAATACTGGCTTCAAAGTATTTGATGTCCCCGTCTTTGGTGCGGCTTTGAAAGGTGAAGCGGTCCGAAACGGTTTTCCCCTGCCGGAAGGCTTCCCGGCGTTGACGAAAGACCTCCTTGCCTGCTTCCGTCAACATATCTTCATAGCGGAAATCCTTCCGGGTGACATCGGCGCTACGGTAGCCGGTCATCTCTTCGAAACGACGGTTGACGAACAGAAAGCGCTGTCCTTTCAGAACGTACATTCCGTCGTTGGAATGTTCCACTACCGCCCGGAAGCGCTGCTCGTTCCGTTCCAGTCGCTCCTGGGTTTCCACCTGGTCCGTGATATCCTGTTTCAGGTGGAGAATATGCATCAGCTTGTCGTTGGCATCCAGAATGGGACTGAGAATGGCCCGTTCCCAGTACATGGATCCGTCTTTGCGGCGGTTGTGAAAGCGTCCCTCCCAGGTCTGTCCATGCCGGATGACCGCCTCGATTTTTTCCACTTCCTCCGGAGCCATCGGGTCCCCTTCCAGCAGTTCCAGCATGGTCTTCCCCAGGGCTTCGTCCTGGCTGTAGCCGGTCACTTCCGTGAACCGGGGATTGCAATATTCCACCCGCCACCTGCGATCCGTCACCACCACCATTACCGGGCTCTGTTGAAATCCCTGGGACAGGATGCGGTTCTGTTCTTCCACCGCCAGTTGTTCGGTGATGTCCTTGACCACACCGGTTACTCCCCGGAATCGGTCTCCGTCGTAGCGGCCGGTGAGGGTTGCGCGGTACCAGTGCGTCTTCTTATCGACTTCCAGGGAATAGCGGAATTCCACCGTGCGGCTTCCCTGGCGGATCTGATCCACTGCGGCTGTGATCTGTTTCACCAGGTGCGGCGGCAACACCTTCCGATAGGATTTTCCCAGAAATTCTTCCGGCGGAAGGTAGGGTTTGAGCTCCTGGGAAGGGGGGACAAAGAAATCGCGGAAGATGCCCTTCTCATCCACATAGAAGATCATATCATGGAGGGATTCCACCGTGGAGCGATAGCGTTCTTCACTCTCCCGCAGGAACTGGATCAAGCGGAAGCGTTCCTTCCGGGTTCGGACGGCCTGCCGGGTATGGTGAATCGCCGGTATCAGAC
>RFIZ01000035.1 GCA_003695105.1 Fidelibacterota bacterium | reverse complement strand
GTTTAGTGATGACCCGCTGCGGATGTTACGGGCGGCCTATTTTGCCGCCAAACTGGGTTTTGACCTCGATCCAGCCGTGGCGCTGGCTATGCGGTCCCAGGCCCGGCGGATATCCATCGTGTCCTGGGAGCGCATCACGGCGGAAATCCTGAAAATCCTGTCTACACCGAAGCCCTCCGTCGGATTCCTTCTACTGCAGAAAACGGGTATCCTGGCCCTCGTATTTCCTGAAATCGAAGCCATGGTGGGCCTGGATCAGCCCAAGGAATGGCACCACAAGGATATTTTTCTTCACACGCTTCAGGTCGTGGATAATGCCGCCCAATTGACGGACAAAACCCGGGTTCGTTTTGCGGCTCTGGTCCATGACATTGCCAAACCCCGTACCCGCCGGATCGATCCCCGGAAGGGATTCACCTTTCACGGTCACGATGAAATCGGGGCTCGTCTTTTTTCCAGGGTGGGTCGCCGGATGAAGCTCAGTAACGAATACCGGGAATACCTGGAAAAAATGATCCGCCTGCATTTGCGTCCCATCGCTCTGGCCAAGGAAGAAGTGACAGACTCGGCGGTGCGTCGCCTGATGGTAGCCGCCGGGGAGGATCTGGACGACCTGATGATTCTCTGCCGGGCCGACATCACCACCAAAAACCCCCGCCTGGTGCGGCGATATCTGGGGAATTTTGATCGCGTGGAAAAAAAAATGCAGCATGTCCGCACCCGGGACGAAATGCGGGCCTTTCAATCTCCGGTTCGGGGTGACGTGATTATGAAGGAATGTCATCTCCAGGAAGGGCGTCTGGTCGGCGTGATTAAGAAGGCGATTGAGGACGCCATCCTGGACGGAGAAATCGAAAATACCTACGAGGCCGCCTTCGAATATTTACAATCCATCAAAGAAAAATACCTTCCCTCCCCATCCGATGACAACTCTTTGGGAAGGAACAAGTCTAACCCCACTTAGTAGGAAGGCATACTCCATGAATTTATTGACTTCCCTGCCCAACCTGTTGATTGCGCCGGGCGATTTTTTTACGGCCTTTCGTACCGAAGCGGAAGATCCGGAACAAGCGGGCACGACTCGGCTGTTCGGTCCTCCCCTGGCCGTCCTGGTCCTGCTGGGCCTGGTGAGCATGTTTTTTCTCCAGGACCTGGTAAAAGATGTTCAGTTTGAACAGGCTGTGAGCCGAATCGAAAACAATTCCCGGCTGACCGAAGAGAAGAAAGAAGAACTGATGCTGGATATGAAAGATCGCTTCGAACATCCTTCCACAGCTCTGAAGGTGCTGACCTGGGGCAGTTCCGCCGTCTCTCTGCCGATTCGGTCCGCCGTCATGGCTCTCATGGCGTTGCTGATCGGTAATTTCATTTTTGGCGGAAACGTACGCTACGGGGTCCTCTTCGGAATGACCGCCTGGGCTTATCTGATCAATGTCATTGAATTGATCGTGAAAGTTCCCCTTATGCTGAAACAATGGACCGTGGAGGTCTATACCGGGCTCGGATTGCTGGGAATCGGTGAACCGGGTAGCTTCCTGGGATCCTTTCTGGGGCAAATCGATTTGTTTTCCCTCTGGCGCATTGTTTTGATCAGCATTGGCATGGGAATCCTTTATCGACAAACGACCACCAAATACCTGGTAGCTTTACTCGTACTCTGGCTGTTGCAAATCACGGTGACTTCCGGCTTGGTAGCCGCCTTTAGTTAGGAGAATTATGAAAACGATACGGGGGATCAGTTTGTTCATCATCGGTCTGACAGGGACCGGATTTGCGCAGACGTTGACCCTGGAGGACTGCATTCGGGAAGCGTTGCAAAACCGGGAGACCGTGGTCTCTGCCCGTCTGGACGAAACCGCCGCCCGCTTGGGCAAAAAGGGATCCTTTTCCGCCATCTATCCTTCCCTGTCCCTGTCGGGGGGATGGCAGGAAAACCGTTTTCCGGAGCGTCAATTCGCCCTGGACCCGGTGACGGGTGAACCCATCGGCGGTTTGGGCGGCACCCAGGTAACCAGCGTTACGTCTATTTCCAGCGGTCTCAGCGGCTCCGGAACCCTGTATGACGGGGGACGGTGGTGGAACACGATCCAACAGGCTTCCAATTCGGTGGAGATTGCCCGGGAACGATTGCGACAGGCCCGCATCAATGTAATTCGTTCGGCGGCGGAAGCCTATTACAACCAATTGAAAGCGGAACAATTGATGACGGTGGCGGAGAAAAATCTGGATCTGGCCAACCGGCAGGTGGAACTGGCTCAACAGCAATACCAACTGGGAGCGGTAAAAAGAACCGACTTGCTGAAGGCCGAAGTGCAGCAGGGGCAGGCGCGGATGGAGTTGTTGAACCGCCAGGTGGCTCTGGCGGCGGCCCGGCGGGACTTGCTGAATGCCCTGGGACGCAATCCGTCCGATCCGCCTCTCACCCTGAGCGAAGGGGAAAATCCGTTGGGCGCCGTGCCGGATTGGAATCTGGCCCTGGCAAACCTGGAAGAGCATAATCCCGCCCTGCAGGCGGCGAAATCCACCGTCAGGGATGCCCGGTTGAGCTACAAACTGGCTCGGGGACTCCGACTCCCCTCCCTGAATTATCGCCTCAGTTACGGGGCTTCTTCCGATGCCCTCCAAAACCTGGGATCCGCCTATCAGGACAACTGGTCCCTGAGCGGATCGCTGAGTTTGTCCTTCCCTCTCTTTACGGGCTTTGAACTGTCCACCCGGGAGCAACAGGCCAAGATCAATGTTCAGCAGCGGGAATTGGACGTAACCACCACCCGCAAGGACCTGGTGGCTCAATTGGGGGCGGCCCTGGATGCTTTACGCAATTATCATGAGATTCTTCCCATTGCCCAAAGTGTGCTGGAATCGGCCGAGGAAGATCTCAAGTTGGCTGAACAGCGCTATCAGTTGGGAGCCGCCTCGATTCTGGAATTGTTGGATGCCCAGGTGTCGGTCGTCCAGGCCCGAAGCAACTATATCACTACCTATTATGATACCCGCATTCAGGAAGCCCGTGTGGAAGCACTGATGGGAACGCTGGATGCCGTCTATACCGAACAAAGGAAATAAACCGTGACAGCAAAATCATCAAAAAAGAAGCGTTGGATCATTTTTAGCCTGGTGGTGATTGCCCTGGCCGGAGTCATCGCCGGAAATTTGACGCGGTCGAAAGTGAAAGCCGTTCAGGTGGAAACCGAAACCGTGGGTCGCCGCACCGTCGTCCACAAGGTAAACGCCAGCGGCCGCATCGAACCGGAGACGGAGGTTCAGATCAGCGCCACCACTTCCGGCTGGATTACGGAGATCACCGTCGAAGAAGGCGACACCGTCCATCAAGGGGACCACCTCATTTCCCTGGACCGGAAACAGCATGAAGCCCTGGTAAATCAGGCCCGTTCCTCGGTGAAATCCGCCCGGGCATCCCTGAAACGGGTCAAAGCCGAAAAGGAACGGGTGGAAGCCCTGTATCAGCAGGAACTGGTGTCCAAACAGGAAATGGAAGCCATCGAAGCCGAATACGAACTGGCCGCCAGCAATTTGGAGCAGGCCCAGGCAAACCTGGCCTCCCGGCTGGACGAGTTGGACAAAACCCGCATCGTGGCCCCCCAGGACGGAATTGTCACGGCCATCAATAAGGAAGTGGGGGAGATGGCCCTCGGCTCCACCTTCCAGGCCGATGTGCTCATGACTATTGCCGATTTGAGTAAAATGGAAGTACTGGTGGATGTCAATGAAAATGACGTGGTGTCGGTGGTGGAGGGAGACACGGCTGAAATTGAGATCGACGCCTTCCAGGACACTCTGTTCAAGGGGGTGGTGACTGAAATCGCCCATGTGGCTCAGACGGTGGGTATGGGTACGCAGGAACAGGTCACCAATTTCAAGGTGAAAATCCGCATGTTGGAAGTACCGGAAAAAATCCGTCCCGGCATGAGCGCCACCGCCAATATTATTACCGACGTCCGGAAAAATGTGCTGGCCGTTCCGATTCAATCCCTGACCGTGCGGCCTGAAGATTACGCCGAAAAAGCCGCCTTGAAACAGAAGAAAGGGAAAAAAAGTCAGAGGGAAGAACAGCCTGCCGGGAGTGGGGCTTCCCGGGAAAAGAAAAAAATGCTGGAAGTCGTATTCACCCTGGCGGACGATCCGGATCACATCTGGTCGAAACAACCGCTGAAGGACAATCAGAAAATTGCGCTGGTCACGCCGGTGAAGGTGGGCATTTCCAGCGAGACGTACTATGAAATACTGGAAGGTCTGGAAGAAGGACAGGAAGTCGTCACCGGAAGCTACCGGGCCATTTCCCGGGAACTGGAGCACGGCAGTGTGGTGGAAGTTTCCGGACCTGACCACGCCGGTCACAAATCCGACTCTGAAACCAAGGAATAACATGCCGGCGCTGATTTCCCTCCGGGAAGTGAAGAAAATTTATCAGGTGGGCGCCGAAGCGGTGTACGCCCTGAATGGAATCGACGTCGAAATCCGGGCCGGAGAATATATTTCGGTGATGGGACCCAGCGGGTCGGGAAAGTCGACCCTGATGAACATCATCGGCTGTCTGGATACACCCACCGAAGGAACGTATGAATTCGGCGGAGAGGCGGTGCATGAAATGGATGACAATCAACTGGCATCGATCCGGAACCGCAAGATCGGATTTGTATTTCAGACGTTCAATCTGTTGCCCAAATTGACGGCTCTCCGGAACGTGGAACTGCCGTTGATCTATGCCAATGTTCCCCGGTCGGAACGACTGGAACGGGCCCGGACCGCCCTGGAACAGGTGGGCCTGGGAGACCGGATTTCCCATAAGCCCAACGAACTTTCGGGCGGCCAGCGACAACGGGTGGCCATCGCCCGGGCCCTGGTGACGCATCCTTCCATCATTCTCGCCGATGAACCCACCGGAAACCTGGATTCGAAAAGCGGGGTGGAAATCATGCGCATCCTGGATGACTTGCACCGCCAGGGCAATACCATTATTCTGGTGTCCCATGAGGCCGATATTGCCGCCCATGCCCAACGCACGATTCATCTTTTGGACGGAAAAATCGAGCGGGAAGTGGTCCACCCGGTCCGGGCCTGAAGGGGAGTCCTGAACCCTTGTTGTCACTGCTCTGGGAAACCGTCCGGATCGCCTTCCAGGGAATTCTGGATAACAAAAGCCGGGCTTTTCTCACCATGTTGGGCATTGTGATCGGGGTCCTGGCGGTCACCCTGATGGGCACGCTGATCTCCGGATTGGATCGCTCCTTTGAGCGGTCCATGGCTTTCCTGGGGAAGGACGTGCTGTTCATCAGTAAATATGAATGGTTCAGTGACCGGGACTGGTGGGAAATGGCCAATCGCCCGGAGATGCGGGCGGAATATGCGGAACAATTGAAGGCCTATTCGGATGTGGTGGTTGCCGCCACACCGATTATGAGTCGGGGCGTGGATGTCAAACGCAACGACAACAGTGTCCTGGGTGTCCGCCTGCGGGGGACCACCCCGGAATATCTCCAGACCAGTTTCATGAACGTGGGACATGGGCGTTTTTTTACGGAAGGGGAAAACCATTCCGGATCCCGGGTGGCCGTTATCGGCCACGATATCGCCGAAGGACTGTTTCCCAACGAAAATCCGCTGGGGAAAAAATTCCGGATCGAAGGCATCCCCTTTCGGGTCATTGGAACTATCGACAAGCAGGGAAAATTTCTGGGTTTGTTCAGTATGGACAACCAGATCATCATTCCCTTCGGCAGCTTCACCCGTCTCTTTGCCCGCCGGGGCTTCATGGAAATCGACGTCAAAGTGGCCGGCAATGTGGCGGAGGCCCGGGATGAAGTCCGGGGAGTCATGCGGCGGATTCGGGGACTGCGTCCCCTGGAAGAGGATAATTTCGCCATCAATCAGCAGGAGGCCTTCGAAAGCCAGTATCGGAGTATCAAACTGGCCATCGGTGGTACCGGCGTGTTTATCACCGTCCTGTCATTGGTGGTGGGGGGAATCGGTATCATGAACATCATGTTTGTCTCCGTCAAGGAACGCACCCGGGAAATCGGTGTCCGGAAGGCCATTGGCGCCACCCAACCTCTGATCCTGGGTCAATTTTTACTGGAAGCCGTATTCATCTGTCTCCTGGCCGGTCTGATCGGGCTGGGCCTGGCCTATGGCGGTAGTCGCCTGATCGACAAATTCGTTTTTCCTTCCACCATGCCGCTGTGGTTGGGGGCGCTCTCCGTCTTCCTCTCCGTCGGTGTGGGGATTCTTTCCGGTATTGCCCCTTCCTTCACGGCGGCGAGGCAAAATCCCATCGAGGCGTTGCGCTATGAGTGAGTCCGGGACCAAGCGGAGTCATTTGAAAAACACTTTCCGGGAAAGTTTCCGCATGGCGCTGGAGGCGATCCGGGATAATAAACTGCGCTCCATCCTAACCTTGCTGGGCATTGCCATCGGGGTCTTCTCGGTGATCGGAGTCATGACGGCTATCCGGACC
>RFIZ01000034.1 GCA_003695105.1 Fidelibacterota bacterium | reverse complement strand
CCGCCGCGTCCCGTCGGCGGCGCAATTCCTCCAGGATGTTCCGTGGTCCCGACTGATCCCCCTGCAGGGCCTCGATCATGGCCCACTGGATGAAATGATTGGAACAGGATTCATGGTTCGTATTCAGTTTGCTGATGATTTGAATCACGGATTCCGGGCCGATGGCCGCGCCCAGCCGCCAGCCGGTCATGGCATATTTCTTGGAAAAGGTATACAGAATCACGGTTCGCTCCTGCATCCCGGGCAAGGCCACGATTGAACGGGGAGTTCCGCCATACCGGATTTCGTAATAGGCTTCGTCGGACAGCACCCACCAGTCATGTTCCAGGGCCAGCTCAGCCAGGGCTTCCATCTCTTCCCGGGACGATTCGGCGCTGATCGGATTCTGATAGTTGTTGTAGATCAGGATCCGGGTCCGTTCGGTGATGGAGTCTTTCAGGGCTTCCAGGTCGATGGCAAAACCGTCTTCCGTTTCCACATAGCCATAGGGAACCGCCACCCCGCCCTGGAATTCGATCTGGGATTCATAAATGGGATATCCGGGATTGGGATACAACACTTCGTCGCCGGGATTCATCACCGCGGAAATGAATTTCCCGATGACCGGTTTACCTCCCGGCTGAATAGCCACATTTTCCGCCCGGTACTGCACCCCGCGACGCGCCCCCACATCCTCCGCCAGGGCTTCCCGCAGGGGCAGAATCCCGATCCCGGGACAATACCCGGTCTTCCCGTCGCGGATGGCCCGGATGGTGGCTTCCACAATGTTTTCGGGCGTCGGCAAATTGATGTCCCCCAGATGAAAGGGATAGACTTTATGCCCTTTGGCCGCCCAGTCCGCCGCCTGAGCCGACACGGCAAAGGCGGTTTCCGTACCCAGTCGGTGTAAACGGTCTGCTAATTTCATCGGATTACCTCTTATAATTTGGACAGGGTTCGTTTAATCAGATCTTCCAGATTCCCGGATAATTCTCCGGACTGCTCCACTTCCTGCACCGCCCGAACGGCCTGGCTGCGTTTATATCCCAGCGCCTGCAGGGCGGCAATCACATCGTTGACCAGCGTCTTTTGTTCGGCCGTGACGGCTGGTGAGACCGGAAGGATCTCTTCCGCATCGGCCACAAACTTTTCTTTCAACTCCACAATGATCCGCCGGGCGGTTTTGGGTCCGATCCCCGGAATGACTGTCAGGGCCTTCACATCGCCGGCGATGATGCGTTCCTTGAAGGTTTCCACCCCGGTGCCGGATAAAATGCCGATGGCGGAGCGGGGCCCGATCCCACTGATGCTGGTGAGCAGACGAAACATTTCCCGCTGTTCCAGGGAATGGAAACCATACAGGGCCAGAATATCTTCCCGGACGTGGAGATAGGCCAGGAGTTCCACCGGCGACCCCGGCTCCGGCAGACGTTCGTAGGTGGGAACCGCGATGTACAGTTGTAACCGGAACCCGTGCAGGTCCACCACCGCCGTGGAGGGAGTTTTTGCCACCAGAATGCCGGCTATGGAATCCACCATGTCACCACTCCGGCTGGTTGAGATAACAGAGGGCGATCGCCAGGGCATCCGACGCATCCAGGGGCGTGGGTTTTTCCGGCAGATTCAGAATGCGCTGGACCATGAACTGGACCTGTTCCTTGGTGGCGGCGCCGTTTCCCGTCACGGAATTCTTCACCTTCCGGGGCGAATATTCCTTACAGGGAATTCCATAGATGGCTCCGGCCAGGAGAACGGTTCCCCGGGCCTGCCCCAGACTGAGGGCCGCTTTTACATTTTTTTGGTAAAAGGTGTCCTCGATGGACAGTATATCCGGACGGTATTCCTGACACAATTGCATGATTTCGTCAAACAAATATTTCAGCCGCAGAGGCAGAGAAAATTTCGTCGGGGGTCGGACCGTACCGTAACAGATCGATTGCAACTGTTGTCCCTGCTGTTCGATAATGCCAAAGCCGGTGATGCCCAACCCTGGATCGACTCCGATGACTCGCATGCCTTGCGCGGACACTGACAGCGGCCGATTCGCTCAGGATTCCGCCGCCGATGCCAGGGTTTCATCGTCGATATCAAAATTGGCGTACACATGATTGATATCGTCGTTGTCTTCCAGGGCATCCATCAATTTCAGCAGGCGTTCGGCCTCCTTTCCCTCCACTTTTTGCGTGTTTTTGGGCACCATTTCCAGTTCCGCCGACCGGACGGGAATCTCCCGCGCCTCCAGAGCTTCCTTCACCTCCATCAGCTGGCCGGGTTCGGTGGTGATAATGTATTCTTCCTCTTCCACTTCAAAATCTTCGGCGCCGCAATCCAGGGCCACTTCAAACAGGCTCTCCTCGTCCCCGGCAGATTTGTCCAGGATGATCTGCCCCTTCTTGTCAAACATCCAGGCTACGCTGCCGTTTTCCCCCAGATTGCCGCCATATTTCGACATCAGGTGTCGCAATTCCGCCACCGTCCGGCGATGGTTGTCGGTCAGCACTTCCATGTAGATGGCCACCCCGCCGGGACCGTACCCTTCGAAGGTGGCTTCCTCGTAGGAGACGCCCGGCAATTCTCCGGTGCCCTTCATGATGGCCCGTTTGATATTGTCCTGGGGCATGTTGTTGGCCTTGGCTTTGGCAATCGCCTGCCGCAACCGGGGATTGGCGTTTTCGTCACCTCCGCCCAGGCGGGCGGCGATGGTGATTTCCTTGATCAGGGTGGTAAAGATCTTGCCCCGTTTGGCATCCAGCGCGCCCTTTTTCCGTTTGATGGTAGACCATTTACTGTGACCAGACATGATATCCTCAAAAATTCAGACAGTAAATTTACTGATTTCCCTGCCGATACCCAATTGCTTTGGGGTGCGTCGCCGGGATCAGCCCTATCCGGCGTCAGCGGTGGATCACGGCAATTTTTTCGAAAGTGCTCTCCCCGGAGGGGG